>JARKUW010000072.1 GCA_029851965.1 Bacteroidota bacterium
CTACCGTTTGCCCCAAAAGCAAGCGCCCCAGTCCCGGAGCCCTTACCTCCAGCCTCTTGTTACCGGCATAGGACCCATAGTAGCCAATTCGCTTCAGGTAACCGAAACCATTGGAGTTTACCTGCTGGTTGTCAAAGAAAAAGTCCACATCACCGACATTTAACGCCGCATCAACTACAGAAAATGCGATTACATCAGGCATTGTCGGATTTGGATCGTCGCTTTTGCTACAAGAAGCCAGGACGGAGGTCATCCCGATCACCACACAAGTCACGAACTGCATCATGGTTCGCTTTGCACTAAAAATTGAATTCGAGTTCATTTATTTATGGTTTTTTAAGTTCATTTCTGCTGTACCTACCGCCCGAGCCGGCTATTTTCCTCCCCTATTCCATTCGTCCGCCTTCTTGCCGCCTTAACTTCTTTACGACCAAACGCGTAAGTCAGCCCCAATGATAGTAGCCTGGTTTCCAGCTTGTCGTACATTGTATAGTTTAGCCCGGGTAAATTACTATATATAATTTGCTTTTTTTGATTAAACAGATCTTTCAGCCCAAATTTCACCTGTAGACGATCATTCCAAAATTTGCAGGAAGCACCAATGTCAACGAACATAAATGATTTCAGAAACGACGTACCGTAAAGCTGCTTTGACTGATAGTTTCCGGAAAGATCCAGCTGAATGCTGTTATTCAGGGAAAATGTATGAAAAGACCTTACACTCCAGGCGGTCTGGCTACCTCTGTACCTGGAACCCAATACCTGATCTGAAGAAAAGACTGTATGATAAATACCCAGGTCGTTATACACATTCCAAAAACTTGTTACCCTTACCGGAATATTAATATTCGTGCTGATGGTGTTTTGCCGGCTCAGATTTTCCGGGCTGGTAAACAGTGCGTTTCGGCCACTATCCGGCCTTATGACTTCCGTAATGACATCTGTTGTATTGCTGTACGACAACTCCAAACCATATTTCTGCATCAGCTGATAGTTGAGCGATATACCATTGGTGTATTGAGGTTTCAGATATTCATTGCCGCGTTTGTATGTATAGAGATCCAGAAAATACATAAAAGGGTTCATTGAACCATAATTCGGACGGTCTATCCGCCTGTTCATCGTAAGTCCAAGCGTATTTTGCGCGTCTAGCTTATAGCGTACGGAAAGAACCGGAAAGAAATCAAGATATCGTCTTTTCGTAACAGTTGATGTCGAAATTGAATTGCCCTCCGTTGCCGTATGTTCCGCCCGGATCCCCAGCTGTAGCTGAAAGTCGCTCCAGCTTTTATCCAGGTTTATGTATCCTGCATCGATCCGCTCCGTATACAAAAAAACATTGCTTTGCTCCCGGTCCCTAATCCAAACCGATTCCACCTGATTCTCCACAAGAAAATCATTGTTCGTTTCAATCACGCTCACCTTAGCACCAAGCTCAATTTTAGCCAAATTGCGGAGTGGAAGGGTATAATCGACCTTCAGCGCTTTGATTGTCGCATCTGTAGCGGACTTATTTCTGAAGATTACGGGGGAGCCGTCACTACTTCTATCCGGATTCAGGAAACGGTTCTGATATACAACTTCTTCTGAATTGTCATAGTTCAATAACGCCAGGTCCACGTTTAGCTGCTGACCAAGTGTATCCAGCAGTGACCTGTAGTTCAGGTTATAGGAGATATTCGAGTATTCGTTTTCTCCCAAATTACGGGCAGAAGTCACTGAATAATTTGGATCCCTGCCGATCAAAGACTGATTATTGATCATTTCCGACTGGTCGTTTGAGTAGCCATTTACAGCAAACCCGAGGGTGTTACGTTCATTTATGTCATAGTCAACACCTGCCTTGTAGTTGTGGTTCCGGTTTAAAGTCCGCGAATGGCTCTGCTGCTCAATTGTACTGCTGTTCCCCGGGAGGTTGATGTCCCTGTCCAGGTTCAGTATTCCATATCTTTTATTATCCGCATAATTGTAGTCGCCATAAACACTCATATGCTTGGTCCGCCTGTTCAATGAAACTCCCGTATTTGCTTTCAGGTACTTTCCAACCGTAGCATTGCCGGTTATGGTTCCATTCGTACCAAACTGCTTGCTTTTCTTCAGGACGATGTTCACCAAGCCTGCACTTCCGGAAGCTTCGTATTTTACTGGCGGATGGGTCATAATTTCAATAGACTGAATCTGACTGGAGTTGGTGTTGCGCAGTAACGCGCTAAGTTGTGCGCCAGAGAGGTACGTCAGCTTCCCATCAATCATGATGGTCACACCTGTCTTCCCATTCAACTGCATACTACCATCGTTCAGGACGGTGAGGCCGGGTGCACGGCTTAGCAGATCAAGGGCGGTATTGCCGATAGCCAGGCTTGTATTCGCTACATTCAATGTCGTTTTATCGATCGATGTCTGGATCAGTGGCACTGATCCCCGGATGAGAACCTCCTTCAGCTGGCCCGTAGCTTTCTGCAACACAATGGTATCCAGCACAAGGTCTGCCTGCCGAATGATAATGGGCCCTTGTACAACCGACTCAATCCCGGTAGCGGTGATAAGCAGCGTATAGCTTCCGGGGCTTAACGCGTTAAAAGCAAATGCCCCTTCTATTGAGGAAACAGATCTTTTAACCAGAACCTGGTCTCGGGTCCGGGCAATGGAAACGGTTACACCTTCAGCAGGAAGTCCGCCGGCTTGTTTGAGAAAGCCGGACAAGTTAACAGATGAAGAACCGGTTGACTGACGACCAGAAGTTTGAGAAAAGGCTGCAGCGGGAAGGAATGCCAACAGGAGTACAAAGAGAATTTTCATGCGCTTTAACGTTTTGTTTGTGATTCAAAACTCATCAAAGCACTTCAGTAAGTCTGCCGTTTAAGCTTAGGCGGTCAACCGTTTGGGCATTAGGCGCACTATTGCGCCTTTTGGTAAGCGGAAGGAGACATCCCCACCAGCTCCTTAAAGGCCTTGTTAAATGTAGAGTTGGAGTTGAACCCCGCTTCCATTGCAATCGCCTGTATATTGTAGTTCTTATAACGGCTGTCCCGGAGCAGGCGCTGGCTTTCTTCAATCCGGTATCGGTTTATAAAGGCGTAGAAATTTTCTTTAAATTCCTCATTTAGCACCTGCGATACGTAAATCGGTTTCAAGTCCAGTTTGTCCGCGAGCGAGGTAAGCGTAAGTGCATTATTCAGGTAAGGTTTCTCCCGAACCATCAACTCCTGGATCCGGGCCGCGAACAGCTTCTTGTCGGCCACGGTAAGCTTCGAATTCTTGTAGCGGTTTTGGCCGGGTGTAACCGATTCCATGCTAAAGTCCCTGGGAAGATGATCGTAGAGGTCATTTTGGTTGATCGTGTGAAAACCGAGCCAGTAGGTAAAAACCAGAATCGCAAGCGCAATCAGGTTACCATTAATTAAGCCCACATCATCCAATATCCAGGATATAAATAGAACAGAAAGGAAAACCAACAACAGCTTGATCCACCTTAAATTTCCATTTTCAGGAGAGGAAATCAACTCTTTGGCTACATGGTCATTCCTTACCAGTAAACGATAAATGGTGAGAATGTAGAAAAGAAACTGCAGCTGATTATAATGCGCATAAAAGACATTCATCCAGGAAGAACGGTTCCACTGAACAAAACTTTCCGGAGGGAACACCCAGACGATTAAAAAGAAAACTAAGGGCACACTGTGCAGCAGGTAGCGCCATTGAAATTTAAAATGGTTTTGAGTCAACGACAACACATAGAAGTACAAAGCCGGAAATGCCAGTAAGAGCGAAAATTCATCTAAATACCGCAGATATGGCCCGAAGATCTGATTTAGTGTTAATATGTCATAGAGAAAGTTAAGCGAGATAAAAAAGCAGAATAATGCAAGATAAATCGCAGATGAACGGTTTCTTGCAGGCTTTCTAAGCAGGCAGTATAAAGAAATGAAAATAAGATTGACGCCAGAAATACCCGTTAATAAAGTAGAAAAATTGAATTCAACCATCGGCGAGAAAAAGTAAGACAAACACGTTCGCTGCAATATAAGTGTTCGTCATCAATAACGTGAAGATTTACTTCATCCAGACCTCCTTAACGAAGTAGATCAGCAGGCTGAACAGGATCAGGAACAAAGTATAAGCAACCATTATAGCGGAAACATCATTAGGAAGATTCGGTTGCTTGCGGGAGTAATAATTCTTCATGTCGTTTTTGTCTAAATCTACAGCAGGCAGCCGGAATTTCCTTACCCAAAATCAGCACAGCTCACTTCTCAGATCTTCATACTTCAGGCTCCCTGCTACCTTACCAGGAAAGGAAAAATGAGAAATTTTAACATCCATCAAACACTATCTGTATGAACTTGTTCTTCTGCTATAGATTCAGGACCATGGAAAAGAAAGTGCTTATAGTCGACGATAATCAAGACATTCTCGATTTGCTTCAGATTATACTTGAGACAGAAGGATACAACGTAAATTGCCTGGACGATGGTAGCCACCTGAACAATGCGATTGAATCGTACCAGCCCAACCTGATTTTAATGGACATTATGCTCGGACATCTGGACGGACGGGATTTGTGTAAAATTCTCAAGAGCAATCCGGAAACCAAGCAAATCCCCATCATCATGATCTCCGCTTCACATCGGATTCTCCCACTTCAGGAGCTGGGTTGTTACGCAGAGGCATTTATGCCAAAGCCATTTGAACTCGATGACCTGGTTTCCAACGTGGGGCGGTTAACCGCCTGACGGATCGTTTATTCCCCTTACTGCAGCCTCCGCTCAGATGTAACCTGCACCGAGCGCGTTCTGATGTAGTTGTAAAAAATACTTTTTGCTTTTTCCGTCAGCTCCGGCCGGTACCGGCTATACCCGTCAGCGAACTCAACAAAGTCACCCTTAGCAGTATCGAAGATCCCTGCGACCGGAAGCGGTAACCTGACCGCTTTCAATTCATGTTTCACCGTATGTATGTCTTTTCCTATTTTATGCCAACTGTCGTTGGTGTAAGCATCATATATTATTCCTATACACATTCTGCTAAATTATCCCAAAAAAACAGGAAAAAGTGTGATAAAGTTGAACAGTTTATTACACAAATGAGCAGTTCTTAACAGAACCTTATACGCTGACATCACCCTGCAGGTTGACAGAAGTGCTGAAATTTTGAACATAATTGTACGCTTTTTATCCATTAAGCATACTTCCTATGAATAGGATCGAGTAATTTTCATCATCTACAACAACCAATATAAACCATAGAAAAGAATGAATTTGAAATTTCTAACCATTGCTGTAGCAGTTATGACAACTGTTAACATCTGTAACGCTCAGAGTACCCAACAGAACCTGACAGAAGACTTCAAACCTTCAGTGTTTAATCAACCCGGCCAGGAGTATCCCCAGGTCAATTCACAGGGATATGCCCGGTTCCGGATTAAAGCCCCTCAGGCAGATAGCATCAGGGTCAGCCTGGGCCTTGGCGGCCGCGGCGGCACGCGGTTATCCAAGCAGGCAGATGGATACTTCACCGGCACCACCGAAGGACCTATGGATGAAGGCTTTCATTATTATCACCTCACGGTAGATGGCGGCGTATTCAATGATCCGGGAACGTTAAACTTCTACGGTTCAACCCGCTGGGAAAGCGGAATAGAGATCCCCGCAAAGGATAAGGACTTTTACGCCCTTAAAGATGTACCACATGGACACGTACAACAGGTGCTTTTTCCTTCACCAAGTACAGGAACCTCCCGCAGGGCATTTGTCTATACGCCTCCAGGTTACGAGAAAAGCAAGAGCAACCGCTATCCGGTATTGTATTTACAACACGGTTGGGGTGAGGATGAAACGGCCTGGAGCAACCAGGGACACGCGAATCTGATTATGGATAACCTCATCGCCGAAGGCAAGTCTAAACCATTTATCATTGTTATGACCTATGGAATGACCAACGACGTAAAGATTGGTCCCGGCGCCTTGAGGAACTTCAAAATTGAGCCTTTCCAGACCGTTCTAACCCGTGAGTTAATACCATATGTGGATGCAAACTTCAGAACCTTAGCCGATAAAGATCATCGCGCCATGGCCGGACTGTCTATGGGTGGAATGGAAACCCACACGATCACGTTGAATAACCCCGACCTTTTCGCCTATTATGGGCTGCTCAGCGGCGGCGTTTACACCCCTGAAGAGATAAAAGATAAGTCCGCAGTGAAACTGATCTTCCTGAGTTGCGGCAGCAAGGAGCGCCCGGAAGCCATCAATACGTCAACTGCCGCATTGAAAAAAGCGGGCTTCAATGCCGTATCCTTCATTTC
>JARKUW010000108.1 GCA_029851965.1 Bacteroidota bacterium
GCCTGCACACAGCGCACTGCATCGCTGTCTGTACCTGGAATGCGATCGTACTGTCCAAGCTTGTCTGCGATATCATTGCCATCCCACCCGGCAGCTGTAAAAGGCAGGACTGTTTCCGGCAACTGGCTGTTTGCATCAATGGTAGCGGCTGGATACCCGGCTGTCATGGCACCGGGTGCCACCGGCGTCGACAACAGACTTGTATCCGGCATACCGGCTGTTATGGTAAGCGGAGGCATGTTGATGACGTCTGTGGTTTCCTTTTGTACCATCGACGCGGCGTTGTGCTGCTGTATCGTATGTGTCAGTTCATGGGCAATGAGCCTGCGGCCATTGTCGGACTGCGGCTGATACTGCCCCTGATTGAAGTAAATATCATTGCCCACTGTGAACGCTTTGGCATTCAATGCTTCATTAAGATGCGTTGCCTGGGCATCGGCGTGGATCCTGACATCAGAAAAGTCCTTTGCAAATCGACTGCTCATGAACGATTGGGTTTGTCCGTCGAGGGATCTTCCCTGACCCTGGAGGTTCTGAATGGAATTCGAAACGTCTTTGGGAACATCCTGGCTGCCGGCAGCCTTCAGTTGAACAAACGTACCTGTAGTGGCGTCCGGACGCTGATCCGGCATACGCGTCACCCTTTCTGCTGCAGCATCTGCTTCTCTCTCAAATTCATCATCCTGTCTGCCGACCTGAAGTTGCCGCTGGACGGCAACCGGCCTGGTTACAGTTCCGGATCCTGAGCTTGCAGCAGCGATGTTATGCGGAATAGATTCCAATTCCTGGTGCATGGTCTTTTTTGTTAGGTTGTTTTTCCTTCTTTTCTAAATTCTTTACGGATGCCCTCGATCAGGTCCGTGTGGCGGATGATGTTTTCACGGCGATGCAGTGCCACGAGTGATGCATATTGAACCACATTGATAATTGATCCACCGGCAAGCTCATATTTGTCGGCAATAAGTTGCAGATCAACATCCGCGGCCAATGTACTTTTGCTGCTGAAAGCTTTCTGCCACAAAACATGACGTTCATGGCTTCTGGGTACTGGGAAATAGATGACCGATTGCAGTCTGCGCCCAAAAGCTTCGTCTATATTGCTACGCATGTTGGATGATAAAATAACGAGTCCGTTGTAGTTCTCCAACCGCTGAAGGAGATATGCAATCTCCTGGTTCGCATATTTATCGTGTGCGTCGGAAATGGACGTTCGCTTACCAAACAGCGCATCCGCTTCATCAAAGAACAGTATCCAGTTTTTGTGTTCTGCCTTAAGAAATACCTTTTCGAGGTTCTTTTCTGTTTCCCCGATGTATTTAGATACGACCATAGACAGGTCGACCCGATAGACATCCAGATTGGCGAGCTTGCCGAACAATCCTGCCGTGAGTGTTTTCCCAGTACCGGGTGGGCCATGGAACATTGCTTTATATCCGGGTTTGAGGAGCCTTTCCATGCCCCAGTCGTTCATCAGCGTGCCACTGTGCTCGAGCCAGATCTTTATGTCATTCAGTTGCTGCCGGGTATGGCCATCAAGTACCAGATCTTCCCAGTCCAGCGTAGTTGTGATTCTTTTTGCGGGAAAGTTCATGCTGAAGGATGGCCGGCTAAGTTTACCGCCCGTAAAGAGGTCGATATATTCGTCATTGATGAGCAGCTGGCCGGCAAATACGGGCTCATTCAAAGGAGCAGAAGCAAGCCAGAGAATATGGTGAATGCTGAAGACATGATCCACGTCGAAAAGCTGCTGTGCCTGAAAACGCCTGCTCAGATCATTGCCTGAAAGCAGGAATAATGCCGTATCGCCAGTTGGCAGAAAACCGCTGTGTCCCAGCCCCTTTAACCCACCTATTGCTGCGTTTTTCCGGCCCTCTGGCGCATGGTTAAACAAGACATCAAGGACCTGAGGAGCAACATGTGGAAGCAACGCAAGCATCAACAGAAGCCGCTCGGCGTAGGTGAGCTTGTAGAAGTTCACAAATTCATAATACACAGAATCTCCAGAACTGGAATCTGGCGGCATCAGGTTGTAAATTGATTCGTCGTCCGCAGTTTCGCCAAAATATCCCTTGAGGCGTATTTCCATGACCTGCTGAAACCAGTTGATCTCGTTGAGCAATACAGCCGCATTCACCATTCACAATAAATTAATTCTTTGAGCCAGGGCAGCTTGACGGTGCCGATGCCCCATGGCAATCGTTCAATAAGTATGTCGAAACCATTTCTTTCCACCTGCAACAGCCAGTGATCTTCCTTATAGGTGATTTTTCCTGCGCGCAGTATATAGGTGTTCTGCAATGCTTGTACGCCCGCTCCTCTAAGGGCGTCCCAATGTTGAATGACACTAGACAGTAACGCGAGGGATTCTTGCTGCTCTGTCTGCGTAAGCCGGAGACCGGGTGGCAAAAAAGCATTGCTGGGCAGGCCGCATAAGATCCTGTTCAATACCATATTCCAGTCTTCAAATTGATCAGCACAACATTGAAGGTGGTATAGCAATACCGCTGCCCTCTGTTGTGCATCGACCGAGATAAACTGGTTGTGCTGATCTGTTAAATTCAGGCTTCTAAAAAAAGTTGGCAGAAAGGGATGGAGCAAGATCAAACCCGCATTATCGATGTAAAAACCTGTGGTTTCTACCGCGGTATGAGCGGCTGCAGGGCCAAACTCCCCATGCCTCACGGACAGGCTGCTGTCCTGAGCTGTCTTAAAAGTCTGCCTTAAGGTACTGAGGAACCGGTCAGCAGCCTTGGCCGCATGACCATCTGTAAACATCAGGGACAGTACCTGGATGTAGAAAACCTTTGAACTTATATTAAAACTGGCGCAAATGCGCTCCTGCTGCTCAAAAAGACGTTCAATATCCTGCAGCGAACCATCCTGCTTTTGTTCTTCCGCCAGTTTGACGATATAAGTGCGACAGCTGTCAGATCCGAGATGAACCAGGCGAGTAATCCATTGTACCACATCTTTTTCTTCAGACCTGTTGGCTTTTGCTTTCAGCTGGAGCAACATCCTGCGGATTTCCAGTTGGTCGAGACCCGCCAGCAAAATATCCGGTGGCTGCCTTTGCTTCTTTTTATACCACCAGGGTAAGGTGCCATTTTCTAAATAGAAGAGCAACGCATCATATTCCTGTTGTCTCGGCGTCCGGAACTGCAAAGGAGGAATTGCGTCGTCGCTGGTCAGGTCAACAGCTTCATGCAGTCCAGTTCCGATGTGCGCGGCCGGTTGCCGGGTATCAAACAAACTGTTCAATTCCGCGACCAGCTTTTCTTCTGCAATTCTAAGGAACTCGGAAGTAAAATTATGTGCGGACAGCAGACCAAGATCCACCTTGAGGGAGTCAATTTCAAGAACTTGTCCGGATTGTTCCGTCTGACTAAAAATGCGTTCAAACATACGGATTAGTCCTTCAGCTGCGAGATCATTGATCTCCTGCCTACAGGAAAACGCAAGTTTTTGATTACCAGCCTTTAGCCGGATGGTCTGTTTTCTAATGTGCACATTGCCCAACAAAGCTATCTGTTAAATCCCCTGGTAATACCGTTTGCACGGTTGTTTATGTCGGCTACTTTTTGCTGTAGTTCTGCATTTTTGATCAGGTTGGTTCCACCTTGTACATCTGCAAGAATTATCTTAACGGAATTTGCAGCATTTTGATCATTTAAGATCGCCGGGTTATTCAATTTAAGTGTTAGGTCATCTGCGGCCTGGGCAAACGCTTTTTCCTTTTCAGGGCGTGTGGGGTCATCATCCGGCGTGCTGATCAATATCGATTGCTGGCGGCGCAACGCCTCTACATCTTTGGAAAAATCCTGTTCCGCAAGCAAGAAATCCCGGCCGGGCGTATTCACCTTTATGGCATCCTTGGTGAGCACCGTTTTAAATAGTGATGAATTATCTTCAATACGGGCGGTAACTCCGGATAGCAAGCCTTCGAAACGGGCGGTTTTTGCTTCGACAGCCGATCCGACAATCGTATTGACCTTTAGGTCCAGATCCGCCTGCCTGATGTATGGAACGATATTGGCGTCAAAGTGGGTGACATATCTCGGTTTAATTTCAAATACAGTATCCAGTGGAAACCGGGGAACCAATGGTGTTCCTTGTGGAAGTGGCAGCGGCAGTGGTGTATAGACGGGCGGATCTTTTACTATATCCTTATCCACATTCGCATAGGGCAACATGAAGTCGGCCACAACCAGCTGATCATCTGCGGTATACACCAGCACAAACGTACCGCCTCTTAATACCCCAGCTGCATGTTCCAGTCCGGGATTGCTTTCCAGGTAATTTCCAAGCATAAGACCGGTCTTCTTTTTCTTCAATGCATCCTGATAAATACCGGATATCACATCGGTTTTCCGGATGATCTCATTGTTCAGGATGAAGTCGTGCGGAATGGCCGTATTCGAAAAGGTGTACTTACTTGTTTTTGCCTTTACGTCTGTGGCGGCGGCAATAACGTTGGAGACCGCGGAGCGGTAATTCATAAGGTTAAATGTAGTGTCACCAATGTCCCGGCTATTGTCCAGCAGGCTTTGTTTCGCCACTTTAAATTCCGATACCGGTATTTCCGGATCCTTAACCCTGAGCTCATCATTCACAAGATCTGCATTGTCCAGACGGTCCATAAAGGTTGTTCTGATGGATTTCTCGTACATATACAGGTGCGGAAAATACCAGGGGCGCACCGGAATGGTCTCAATTTTCTTTTCAACCTGCACAGATTGAATGTTAATCGGCAGGTTGTGGCTCAGGATCAATTTGTTCAGTGCAGCTTCCACTTCAGCACGCTTAAAGCCAATGTGGCCTTCGATCCGGAAGAAGTTATAGGAAAACAGGTTGTATGCTAAGGGATTCAAAGTTGCTGCAGCATTCTGTGCATACTGCTGAGCAAAATACGAGCGGATGGTACGCTCTTTCTTGCGATTGTTGGCACCGAAATTCCAGTACAGGTTTATCGGGAAGTCAGCATCATACCGGTAGTAAAAAGGGATGCTCCGGCGCCCGAGTTCCGCATCCTCAAATACATCAGGCGTAATTTTCAAGCCCTGTTCCAGGTCCTGTAGTTCCGCAGCTTGCGGGACTTTGAAGTTGGTGATCATGCAATGTATCCGCATAAAGCAAAAACGGGTGAGTGCATCTGCATCATCATTGCGGTTTAAGATCGGCGATTCGTAGAAATGGTGCCGGTATAGTATGTCAATATGGACCGGGTTAAAACGCTGAACCCGTATGCCCGGGTTAAACTTCAATTTGCTCCGTCGCCGCAACAGCAGGCTGCTGAGCTCATTCAATCGAACATCGGGAGTGGCAACTGGCGTCCGCACCGCGGCACGTTGCAGCGATCCCAATAAGATGTGCTTTGGAAACAGGCTTACCGCCGGAGAGAGCAGCTTATCGCCTGAGAACAGATGCTCCCGCAACTCGTTGTAAGCATAGCTGAGGTCCCGTGCGAAATCATACACATATTGTGTTGACGCCGTTGTTGCTGCAGTAAAATATTGATCAATCAGCGTTTTCCAATTGGCGGTCGGATCGACGTTGTCGAAATCGTCTGCGACAATCAGATGGCAGACCTGATAGGCCTTCGTTAATGCGTTTGTAATTTCATCTTTAACAGGAAGCACGTTGTTGAATGCAGCGTTTAGTTCGGCGTAGGAATTTACCGCCGTATTGATGACGACGCGCGGAATCTGCAGGTCAGCGAGTGAAAAATAATCTGTATTCATCTCTGGCATACTTTCCAGGAGTGTGCGCATATTCTGCTTATGGATCAGCAATACCCTAAGGGTTCTGACAGCGGTTATCCCTTTGTTATCGCAATCCGTTCCTGTACACAAGTCCGGATCGTCGTTGTAATCTTCCAGGTAGAGTATGCCCGCATAATCGTTCAGTGAGGTCGCTGTAGACTGTTCAAATTCAGACAAGGCCTGGCCCCGAACGGTACCTCCAGCGCTGCTGCTGTGAAGCTCAAATAGCGGAATCGTCTGATTCGCCCCGGTATGAAAATAGGGGTACCTGGCATTAAGGTCTTCAAACACTTCATAACGATCGAATACCTGGTCTTCATCGATTTGTAACAGATCTCCATCTGTGGTGATGGCTACACCTTTGGAAACCGCTAACTGCGGACCATTCAGGAGACCAATCTCCAGGCCGGCCACGATACCCACACCAATGGCCTGCGTCCGTGTTAAGCGCGATTGCACATCCAGGTAATTAAATAGATCATTTAACTGATCGGCAGTTAATACCTGATCATTTTCAAAGACAGTAAAGCGGGTATTGTCTTTACTGATGGTATCAAGTATATTACCCATGACTTTAGGTTTTAAGTGTTCCCAATGCGTTTTGATTCAATAAGAATAAGGTGCGTTCCTCGCTGCTCCGGCAGTCTTCCAGCCTGGCAACAGGGTATATTGTTCTGAGTGCGGTAAGAATAGTCACCAGCCTGTTTAACTTCACATTTCCGGGGTCTGCATTCGCTCCCGCCTTTACGGCTAACCAATCCTGATAGCTCTCCTGAAATTCTGCGAGTTGCTCATTGCCGACCCAGCAAATCTTCACAAAGGTATGAGCGGGTGCTTCCATCCGGATCGTCTGTTCGCAGTACCTGCGAAAGCTAAGATTAAGGAATCGCGGTGCGTAAGCAGGTAAAACGATGCTGATCCGAAAGGAATACGGATCTTTGTCCTCGCAGTCCTTGCAATGATCGTCGACACAGATGGGTAAAAACCCATCGAAGGATGGAACTGGCGGTGATGCCGGCGGACTTTCCGGTGCATCCTCCTGATCCGGGAGAAGCATCATGTGCTCCAATAAGAACATCCCCTCCTCGGCACGGC
>JARKUW010000124.1 GCA_029851965.1 Bacteroidota bacterium
CCGCTTTCAGGAAATTTAATAGATGAGCTTATGACAACTTACACGCTGATCTTAACACAATATAGGCATGGCCAATCATAAACTTTTTGAGGAACTCGGGCGTTACATCGATAACGTTGTCAGTGAAGTGGAGAGTTACAAGAAGTCCAATCAAACAGACTTCAGGAAAAAAATAGTGTTGGCTGCATCGGTATTGTTGAATGCTGCATTTAAGGTGGACCTTGAGCCCGTCGTAGGAAGGCTCAAGACTGACTTCGGAATAGACCTGCGTGATAAGGCTAGAAAGCTGGGCGCGATTGTTTTATGGGACTCAGATGTAAATGCTGTCAAGAGAAGCATTAAAGGCTTTTTGAATTCAAGTCGCTCAAGAGACTTGGACAGAATATTGGTTTATATTGTGGAAAAGAAAGGAGATTTCTCTCAGAACACCTTTCCCGAAAAAAAAACCCAGGGCAATAATCCAGTCTTCTTTGATGTCCATAAAGACATCCTGGACAGCCGGACGCTATACGAACTTTTAAGGCACAGAAGGGATGAGTCACTGATTCGCATCATCAACTACTTAAAAGATGAGTTTCCACAAAAGTTAATTGGCCAAGGCTTTTCAGCAGAAGAGTTGAATACCTTCCGGCGAGATTATGCCGAAAAGTATGTAGATGCATTATCCAAAATCAATTTTCTGGGGCTATCCCTGATCGATGTGCCTTCGGAAATCGACCTCCAGCAGATCTATATAAAGCCTCACTATTCCTACCATTCAGGAGCATCCGACAGATTCCAGTTCCGCACGAACAAAGAAAATTTCTCACGCACTAACCGAAAACCACTTTACGAGCTCTTCACAGAAAACCGGCACATTGTCCTGGTGGGAAATCCAGGTGCGGGAAAGTCTTTGATTTCCAGGTTCATTATAGGCGCGCTCACTAAAGGCGAGAGAGAATTTGAAGACCCGGAAGTTTACGAGTGCATACCTTTTCGGGTGGAACTGCGGAATTATTACAAATTTCGGAAAGAACAACCCAAAGAGGCCTTTCTGAGTTTTATCAGGGTTTTACTTGTAGATCACAATATATACATTGATGAAGATCAACTATTTATTATCTTCTCTAAGCTCAGAACCTTGGTTTTTTTTGATGGTCTAGACGAAATTTTTGATGTTGATGACCGACAAAGAATCGTGCACGATATTGAAAACTTTGTCGGCAAATTTTGTGGCGTCAGATGTGTCGTGACCAGCAGGTATGAATCCTATAACGAAGTGAAACCACAGAAGTTCGAATTTAAGCTTTTTGAATTGCTGAATTTCAATGCTAAACAAATGGAGGAATTTGTACGCAAGTGGTATGCGATTGAAATGAGCGAGCAGCATGTGATCGATAGGGAAGCTTCAGAGTTTATAGAGAAAATCGAAGTGGTAGAAGATGAATTGAAATTTAGTCCTTTACTGCTTTCACTCATCATGTTGGTTTACAGAAGCAACGGCAAAGAAATACCTACAACAAAATTTGAGATTTTCAAAGCCTGCACTGAAACGCTGGTGTCCTATCGGGACAAAAACAGCAAAGACATTTCTCTTGAAAAGCAACTGAATAATGAACTGGATAACCCGGCGATCACACCTGAAGTAATCTTTTCGAATTTAGGTTATTGGCAATTCGAAAGACTCACATTGGACGAGTTCGTCGACGCTAGAAGTGTGAATGACTTTATCATGTATCTTTTTCTGCAGTTGTCCGGAAATACAGCCTCAGAAGATCTGATCAAAACTTTCCTGACCTACGCAAAACGTAGGTCTATCTACGTAGACAATCAATTTACTCATAAGACTTTCCTGGAGTACTTTGCTGCAAACTGTATCCATTCACGTTACAGGGCAAAAGGAAGTGAAAAGAGATATATAAAAGATATTCTGAAGCGGCATGCTGATGACCCGAGTTGGAGGGTACTCCTGGAGTTACTTTTTAGTAACCTGGAATACGAAAGCGACCTGAACCTCGAAGTGATAATCGATGATATGGTAGAAGAAAAGAACCTGAAGGCCGTGGTATTTTTCCTGGATGTGCTTCCGCGCCTGAAGCCAGTCGATGGCGGCCTGGTATTTCGTTTGACCAGCCAGTGCATTCGCTTTGCCATTGAAGGTAACATTCTGGCGTTCGACCAGCTTTTACGTACCAAATCCAATCCCGTCATGCATTCCGTACTGCATAAGGCATTGCAGCGACACTATACCACTAAAGGGACCATCACGGAAGAAGCTATAACTTTTTTGTATGAATTTTCGATCGTTACAGCAGATGTAAATTTGCTGCAACTAATTCCTGAAGGATTTAATCCTACACAGTACCAGCTCGTCCTTAAAAACCACCAGAAATTTGAGAGTGACCAGGAATACCTTAAATGGGTCGGATCGCTGAACAAAGCTATTGATCGAGAGCAGATCCTAACCTGTATATTCTCATCCAGATTCGGAAAAAACTTGTTTTTCCACAACAAGCAGCTAAACCTGATCACGTCCTTTCTGTTTAAAAAAACTGTAGATGAATGGGAGAATTCGTTCCATGCAATGTTACAAGCTGGGATAAGTATCGAGCTGATCAGGCGATCAATTGATCAAGCCCTGATCTTACAAGTAAGGGACATCACATCAATCGAAAATAAACTTTCACATGTCTCAGATCCTGAATTCCAGCAAGTTTTAGTTGCAGTCCTTGGTATACTTAAACAATATCCTTAATGCCATATCAAACGTCCCGACACTCAATCTCCCTTGCCGATTCAGAGTGTCTCCTTGAATACTAGACACTATAATTCGAAGCCTTTGCTACTATCAAGCAAATAATTAATCTTTTCTCCCATGACATTTAACATCCGCCCGTCCAAGATGGCTTTCCAAGCATCATATTTGCTCCAATTGTTATATGGTGCCTCAACGCGCTGGTACCATGGCCAATATTGATTTGGCTTTGAAATCCTATTCGGAATGGCCTTAAGCTGATTCAGCAGTTCCTCGGGAACTTGTTTTTGGCGAATGCTAAACCCATAGATTAAATCCTTATCGTAACTCTGAAACTGAAATTCGAGAAACACATACTTCCATTCCGGCTTACTGAACCTAATACTGGTGTAATTCTTATCTAGATCTAACGTGCTATCACACGATAGCCCAAGGTCTAAACAATAATTCTTTAACGAAAAGACAAAGTCGTGTGTAATCTCCTTTAGTGACTGATCTAAATTATCTGTTATAATAAATGAGGCTTCTAAATTCGACTTAAGCAATTCGTTCAATTCCTTCTCCATGCTATGATTGAGTGTTTGGTTCGTAAGATGTTTAATTAGGTTTATGTATTGGGTTATCGATTCGCGAACAATCGGTGATAGGACTGCTTCTTTGCGGCATTCCTCTAGCCACTTGATGATATCAGTTTTATAGGAGATACACTTGAAATGTTCATCGTTGTTGAGCGCCCCACAACTCTCTTTAGTTGGAAGTTTGCCGTCAAGTGTCAAATAGAGGAGGTCGGCATTAGGCGAGTGATTGTAATAACGTGTAAGTTGATTCGTCTGATCACCAGCATAAATCTTGTTTTCGAGTATAATGTGATTGTCCGATCCGTCACTTACAATAATATCAATTCGGCCTCCATCATTGCCATCTTCGCCTATTGAACCTGTATATTTTTCAATATCAACCCTGCCGCTGGCGGTGTCGAACTCATTTTCTTTAAAACAAAACAAATCCTTAAAGAGCTTAAGGAACCTATCTTGCTGCCCATGGCTTCCATTGGGATCTAAAAGCGCGGCCAGAAATGCGGAATGAAGCCTCACCTCTGAGGATTCGAGTTTGAGTATCTTGAAAATATTGAAATCCTCTCCTGTCAGTGCATTAATTTTTTTGTAATGCCTGGTAAGTGTGTTTACCTGCGCAAGCAGATTTTGAAAGTCGTTAGTTTTCATTTTTTTAGATTGAGCCCCTAAGTTAATATTCTTTCTTGCTTCAGCACGTTCTTATATTAATGCAGAATAAATATGCTCGAAGTAGTTAACCTTAACTTGACCACCCTTGTCTTTCCAAAACCTCTCTCGAGTACTGTGCGATTATTGATCTCAACTGTTTATGCCGCCTCATTCTTAACCCCATCAAAGAAAGTATTTACATACCTCAGCACCTTATCCAGCACGCGTGCAATCGTTGCCCTGCGTTCCAGGATCTTCGGCTTTTCCTCCAGCACATTCACGATCTCATCCCCTAGCGGTTCCCGTTCCGTGTACAAGTAATTTTCTATTACGCCCTGCAGTTCCGTCGGTCTAAGGTTTTCCTCCGCTACAAGCTTCTGAAACGCGTCCACCCGCTCCTTATTCCAGAACACACCAAAGTGCGCACTGACATCGTCCGACTTACCCATATGTGGCATATTCTCAGCGATGAACTTTTCAATCAGCTCCTTCTTGCTGCGCAGTTTCACCGTTCCGTCAATCAGGTCCGTAATCTGTTTCTTCTGTTGCTTCTTCGTCTTCTCATCAGAGCCGGCCAGCTTCGCAAGAAGCTGCAGTATATAATCCACATTGATTTCATCCCGGTGGATCAGTTCCAGTTCGAAATCCACATCATCCAGAATGGACACCTTTTCCTTGCCTGGACCTTTTGAACTTTCATACAGGTCCAGGTATTTACTCTTGTAATCCTCTAAACTTTGCAGATCCATATCTATGTGCTCCGGACTAAAGTCGGCAAAGCTGGTCAGGACATTGTTCACGCGCATCAGCTCACGGAAAGCCTGCACGAAAGTGAATTTCTCCTGCTCACTCACCAGATCGTTTACGCTGTCCACCGTTGGAGCGATCTTTAACAACTCCGCATAGGCATCATTGAACTTAGCTACATAATCCTCATAAGGCTCCATAATGATGATGTCCTTTGCATCCTTATTGGAAAACAAGGCGATGGCATTATCGGTAGCCTGCTTGAGGTTACGGAAACAGACAATGTTCCCCTGCGACTTCAGTTCATTTAACGTCCGGTTGGTGCGGGAGAAAGCCTGTATCAGTCCGTGGTATTTCAGGTTCTTATCTACGTACAGCGTATTCAAAGTCTTGCTGTCGAAACCGGTCAGAAACATATTTACCACCAGCAGCAGGTCAATTTGTTTTTCCTTCACCCGCTTGGCGATATCATTGTAGTACAGGTAAAAAGAATGACTGTCCCTGGTGCTGAAACTGGTAGCAAACAGGGTATTGTAATCCTGAATACAGTTCTCCAGAAAATCACGGCTGTGCTGGGACTGATATAAGCCAGTTGGCTCCGCAGCCATGCTGAACGAATCCTCCTCTACCAACAGGCCATTCGCATCTTTATCCTCTTCATTAACCCCATACGAGAATATCGTCGCAATCCGCAGATTGTGCTTTCCTTCCTGCTTCTGCGCCCTAAACAACTCGTAATATTTGGTTAGCGTGTCAATACTGCTCACACAGAACATCGCCGTAAAAGCCTTGCTATGCGTTTTCCTGTTGTGATTATTCACAATATACTCGGTAATCTTCTCCAGGCGCTTCGGACTTTCCAGGAGTTCTTTCGTATCAATATCCTCTACCGGAATATCCACGTAAGTCGGCTTATCCACCTTATCCTTATACCGGCCCACATACTCAATGGAGAATTTCAGTACATTATCATCCTTGATGGCATCGGTAATGACATATTTATGCAGGCATTCCTCAAACAGATCCCTGGTGGTACGCCTGGCAGCGGCATTACCCATTGCGTTATCCGCAAAGATGGGTGTTCCGGTGAAGCCGAACATCTGATGATTGTTAAAGAACCCTTTAATGCGTTTATGCGTTTCCCCAAACTGACTGCGGTGACATTCATCAAAGATGAACACGATAGGCTGATCCTTTAGTGGCTCCATCCTGCTGAGGTAGCGTTTGTTAAACACTGCATTGTTCAGCTTCTGGATGGTGGTAATAATAAGTTTGGTGTCATCGGTAAATTTCGTAACCAGCGAATGGGTATCATCCGTTTCATCAACACTACCCTTGCTGAAGCTGTTGAACTCTTTATTGGTCTGATAATCCAGATCGCGCCGGTCCACAACAAAAACCACTTTATGTACTTTCGGTAAATTCATCAGCAGCTGACTGGTTTTAAAGGAAGTCAGCGTCTTGCCGGATCCAGTCGTATGCCAGATGTACCCGTTCTTCTTGCTGAATTTCACCCGGTCAATCAAAGCTTCCACCGCATAGTACTGGTAAGGCCGAAGCACCATGAGCACCTTGTAGGTTTCATTCAGGACCATGTACCTCGTAACCATTTTAGCCAGATGACAGGGTTCCAGAAACACCTGCGCGAAAGCCTCCAGTTGGGTGATGTTCCGGTTATCGGCATCCGCCCAGTAGAATGTCTGCTTGAAGTTCAGGTCCTGTACCCGGTTATTGGCGTAATATTTTGTATTCACGCCGTTGCTGATCACAAATAGCTGCACGTATAAGAACAAACCGTTAGATGAACCGTAAGAATGCCGGTGATAGCGGTTTACCTGATTGAAAGCTTCCTTCAATTCCAATCCGCGGCGCTTAAGCTCGATCTGGGCTAAAGGCAATCCATTGATCAGGA
>JARKUW010000143.1 GCA_029851965.1 Bacteroidota bacterium
ATAGCGATTCCATGTCGCCAGCTGCGCGGTTTCAGTCAGATATAAATACATTTGTTGAATTGGGCTGTACAGCCCCTGAGAATCCTACATGTTATGACAACAGCAGGCCTGCATGCACATGGGTGCGGTAAGGTAAGCTTGTTTGAATACTTTCTGGTTTAAATTTGAATTTCTAGCCTTTTCCATCACAATCGAATTTACATATACTCAGGTTCCGCTTTTCAGGTTGTTTTCGCTGAGGCATGGAAGATGATGTATATTTTTCTGCGAATATAGCGCAAAAACTAAATAGTCTATAGACTTCGTAGATTTTTTTATTCAAATGACAATCTTATTCCATTTGAAGGCTATCTTTGGGGAATTATCTACAGACATATCATCCAATGAAGAGAATAACAAATATTTTAGCACTGACCGCAGTTGTTGTATTTCACAGTATAGGAGCCCAGGCCCAGCGGAAACAAGCCCCTGCTAGCACTACCGCTGCTGTTGCTCCAGCCGGAAAGTGGCGTGGTGTATTTAAACTTAGACCAGGAGTCCAGGTGCCTTTTAACTTCGAAATCGCGGGAGAAAGTCCGGATAAACAACATATCGTGTTTCTGAACGCAGAAGAGCGCCTTGAAGGCGGGCGTGTGATCAGCAAAGGCGATTCACTGTTCGTGAAGTTAGATCAATTTGATAATGAGTTTGCTTTTAAGGTATATAAGGATTCCCTGTCCGGCGTATTGAGAAAGCAGGACGGAACAGGCAAACCATTATCTGTTGTTGCGGAGCCCGGAAAGAGCTACCGCTTTCAGCCGGGCAGCAAAGCCCCGGAAGCAGATTTTTCAGGTAAATATGATGTCGTATTTAAAGGCCAGAATGGGAACGATGAAAAAGCCGTGGGCGTATTCAAACAGGAAGGCAGCAAGATTACCGGAACCTTCCTGAGGGTTACGGGTGACTCCCGTTATCTGGAAGGTGTTGTTGATGGTAATAATTTCTCCCTTTCCAGCTTTATTGGTTCCAGTCCCTCTTATTTCAGTGGCAGCTTTTCTAAAGATGGGACCCTCACCGGGAATGTGATTGGTCTGAGAGGAAATCAACCCTTCAGCGGGGTGCTAAATGCAGAAGCTTCTCTGCCCGATGCGGACAAATTAACCTTTCTGAAGGACGGCTATAAGACTTTGGATTTCTCTTTTCCGGATGTTAATGGGAAGAAGATCTCACTAAGCGACGAGAAGTATAAGAACAAGGTGGTTATATTGACCATTACTGGAACCTGGTGCCCGAACTGTATGGATGAAGCAACGTTCATTGCACCATGGTATAAGGAAAACCGGGACCGTGGTGTTGAGGTTATTGGAATTCACTATGAACGGCAGACAGATCCGGAATATGTAAAGAAAGTGCTGGGACGCTTCCGTGAGCGGTTTGACATCCAGTATGACCAGGTCATCGCAGGAACTACAGACAAGAATGTGGTCGCGAATTCGCTTCCGGCATTGAAGAACTTCATATCGTTCCCAACGACGATTATCATCAATAAGAAAGGGGAAGTGGCTAAGATCCATACTGGCTACAGCGGACCGGCAACGGGTAAATATTATACAGAGTACGTCGAAACGTTCAACAAGGAAATTGATGAGCTGCTGAAGCAGTAAGTTTAAGCGCGGGACCCGAGCTTTCTTATCATAGATCATTAATTTCTGGTGGCTGGAAGTATAACTTTGGTTAACTAAAAAGATTTGATATGCTCGATATCGTAATAGAATCCCGAAACGCGGAGATCATGCCGGGCTTCGCCGTAAAACGCATTCTCCCATTTCAACTTCGCAGGATGGTGGGGCCCTTTATCTTTATGGATCATGGTGGTCCGATCAGTATGCCGGTAGCTGCGGCGAGCAACATCGATGTTCTTCCACACCCGCATATCGGTTTGTCGACCGTAAGCTACCTGTTCAGCGGTAAGGTAACCCATCGGGACAGTCTCGGTGTCGAGCAGCTGATTAAGCCGGGGGAGGTGAATTGGATGACTGCCGGGAAGGGAATTGCGCATAGTGAACGGTTCGAAGATCCGGCAATGCTTGCCGGTGGTGAACTCGAAATGATTCAGACCTGGGTAGCGCTACCCGAGAAAGATGAGGAGGTCGATCCATCGTTTAAAAACTATAAAGCAGAACAACTGCCGGTATTTACGGATACCGGAGTTTGGATGCGTTTGATCGCAGGTGATGCTTTCGGCTTGAAAAGCGATGTTCAGGTAAGTTCCCCCTTATTTTATTTGCACGTTGTACTGGATGAGGGTGCCCGGTTTGGTCTTCCCAGGGGTTATAGTGAAAGAGGTGTATACATCGTAAAGGGCAGTCTGGAAGTCAACGGAATTACCTATAGCGCCGGAAAATTACTCGTGTTCACGAGCGGAGTCGACCCGCTGATTATTGGGAAGGAAAACAGCACGCTGATGATGCTGGGTGGGGAACACCTGGGAAACCGGTACATCTGGTGGAACTTTGTGTCCAGCCGTAAAGAACGGATAGAACAGGCGAAGGAAGACTGGAAGCAAGGCCGCATTATTCTGCCGCCCGCGGACAATACCGAATTTATTCCGCTGCCGCTGGATCGTTCCCGGCCAGCAGGGGGGCCGCCTCCCGGGGCGCTCTCCTAAGCAATACACCTAAAAGAATCTTCCCGTTTTCGGGTCTAATCGATCAATTAAAAGCTTTACAAAAATAGTATGGAAATTGGAGTAGATAGTTTTGCATCGGCCATGTACGGTCGCAATGCCCTGAGTAGCGTTGATGCCATGGAGCAGTTACTGGACAGGATCGTATCGGCTGATGAAGCCGGGCTTGATGTATTCGGCATTGGCGAGCATCATAAAAAGGAGTTTTTGGATTCTGCTCCGGCGGTTATCCTGTCTGCTGCCGCTGCCCGCACCAAACGTATACGGCTTACGAGTGCTGTTACGGTGTTGAGTACCTCAGACCCGGTGCGTGTGTACCAGAATTTTGCCACCTTAGACCTGATTTCCAAAGGGCGCGCAGAGCTTGTCGTTGGACGTGGCTCAGCCATTGACGCGTATCCGCTGTTTGGATTTGATCTGAAGGATTATGACGCACTGTTCAAAGAGAAGCTGGAACTGCTGCTGCAGATTCGCGATCAGGAGTTTGTTACCTGGTCGGGGCGATTCAGACCAGCATTACAAAACCAGCCGGTTTATCCCAGATCCATGCAGGAGAAATTGCCGGTCTGGCTGGGTGTCGGCGGTACGCCGGAATCGTTTGTCCGCGCCGGATCGCTGGGCTTACCTTTGATGGTAGCGATTATCGGTGGTGAAACGGAGCGTTTTCGTCCTTTGGTTGACCTTTACCGGGAAGCGGGCGCACGGTCCGGTTTCACTCCGGATCAGCTAAAGGTTGGATTGCACTCACCGGGTTATGTGGCTGCTACTGCAGCGCAGGCCGTGGAAGATTATTATCCGGGCTATGCGGAACTGTGGACGAAGTTGGGAAGGGAACGGGGCTGGCCGCCGGTGACCAGAACGCAGTTCAACAACCTTCTGGGTCCTAAAGGTGTGCTGGTTGTCGGCGGGCCAGAGCAGGTGGCTGAAAAACTGTTAAGACACAGTGCAGCATTGGGTGGTGTGGATCGCTTTACTTTTCAGATGGACAATGCCGGGCTAAGTCATAAACAATTGTTGCAATCCATTGAATTGATCGGTAAGCAAGTCATGCCGCTTATCAAAAACGCATAAAACGAAAGCAGCTGCCTTGATGGGCAGCTGCTTCTTTATGGATCGGCTAATCTACTATTCAGCGGCTAATTTTCTATTTTGCTAAGGTCATTGCAGTTTGGTCTGCATTCATGATTGCTTCAGAAGCATATGATTCTGATTTTCTACTTGAAAAGTCTGCGGACTTTATGCTCTTGCGGTTGCTTGCTACCATGGTGCTTTGTTCTGCAGTACCGTTAAGTTTCAGAACGGCATCATCCTTTACTATTGTATACAGGCTTTTTGCGGTTGTTTTAACTTTTACATTGGCTGTTTGGCCAAGGAACAACTGAAGATTTTCTACATCGAAGTTATTGCTCGTAACGACCTCGGATTGTCCGTAAGCTTCCACCCTTTGTAAGTCTTTCAAGGTAATGTTCAGTGTAACCTGTCCGGATTCCAGTGAGTTGATGTACAGTGTTTGTCCGTTGCTGGTTACTGATGTTTTTAATGCATTGTAGTTGTCTGCACCCACTACACTTTGCTGATCACCCTGTGTCAATACGATCTTCACATTTCCGCTTACCCAGATCCTGTTGATGCTTGACGCAGAACGAGGCGTTACTTCTGATTTTACGGGCTCAGCGGCAAAGGTTGTTGCTACTGAAGATGTTACTACTACTGCTGCTAATGCTACTGCGAATACTGTTTTGGCTAGAGTTTTCATGGCTTTATGGTTTTAAGATTATTTGTTGTTTTTTGTAATTAAGACGCCATCACAGCAGAAACGTTTCACTCAAAACCGGGGTAATATACCAGCACGAGGAGCCTTTAGACCAACGCCTGTAATCTCTCGACGAACGGATTCATCCCATAAGCGTTGTCGACCAACGCTGCCATCCACTTGACTCAATTTAGCTACGAGAAACCTCAATTCGGTTATATGCGCTTGCGGTGAGTTGGCCACCTTTGGGATCTAATAAAAAGAATAATGAATATAATAGGTGAAGCCATAGGTATGCCGGATCTAAAATGGAACGTAATCGCTGAGGAGCAAATGCTTAAGGGGATGTTGGCTGCAGGTATGAACGAATGGATTGCTAATGGTTTCGTAGCCATGCAGGCTGCCCAGAGCAGTGGCGCTTTATACGAAGATTTTTACCAGCATAAACCTGAATTGGGCAAAACCAAATTTAGGGACTTCGTAAAGGAATTTGCGCAGGTATATAATGAGGGTACGAAGTAGGACAATGAAGAACCCGTCTATTATCCACTTGGTAAATTATTCACGATAACGTAAGTTTAAGCAATGAAAAAATCAGGAAGTTCAGTCTATAAACTTGACTCTTTAACCGACTTTCACCGGATGTTTGGACTTCCAAAGCCCAAACATCCCCTGATCAGCTTCATGGATATCAGCCAGATGCAATTTGCACCAGAAACGCTGCCGCGCCTGCTGTCGATGGATTTCTACAAAGTGGCTTTTAAGACCAATACATGCGGAAAAGCGAAATATGGGCAGAGCTATTATGACTTTGGCGAGGGAGGGCTTGTTTTTACTTCACCTGGTCAGGTGTTTGAAAGCCCGGATAGGTCTGCTGTTACCGGCAATATTCTATTGTTTCATCCGGATCTTCTGCTTGCTTATCCACTGTCAAGAAAAATAAAACAGTATGGCTTTTTCTCCTATGCTGCAAACGAAGCGTTGCAATTGTCAGATCAGGAAAGAGGGACGATCATGAATGTATTCAGCATCATTGATGAGGAATTAAACAGCCGGATAGATGACTTTAGCCAGGACGTGATTGTCTCGCAATTGGAGCTGCTGCTCAACTACAGCAATCGCTTTTACAAGCGGCAGTTTATTACCCGTAAGGCTGTTAACAATGACCAGTTGCAGAAGCTGGAAGAAATTTTGGATGATTACTTCCGTGAGGAAAAAGCGATCACGGCGGGCGTTCCTACGGTTCAATACCTTGCAGAGCGGTTGAACCTGTCTCCAAGTTATCTGAGTGATATGTTGCGTACGTTAACCGGTCAGAATGCACAACAGCTTATTCATCACAAACTGGTTGAAAAGGCAAAGGAGATATTGTCGGCTTCAGAATTATCGGTTGCTGAAGTCGCCTATCAACTGGGCTTTGAACATCCTCAATCCTTTAGCAGGCTGTTTAAAGCGAAAACGGAGCAGTCGCCACTTGAATTTAGAGCTTCCTTTAGCCGTTAAGGATTTCAGCGTTCCTTAACGCATACTTTTCAGGGCTTCCACCCTGTGCATCATTCCCCAATCAATCATGGAGTCTATGACATCAGCGATGCTTTTGCCGGAAGGCGTCAATTCATACTCGATCAGAACGGGCGATTGAGGGTATACCTTCCGCATGACGATGCCGTTGATCTCCAACTCTTTTAATTCTTTGGACAACATGCGGGGCGTAATCTTTTCTATATTCTCCAGTAAGTCCTTAAACCTGACCTTATCATGCAGCAGCGAAGCGATAATCGGCAGCTTCCATTTACCGCTCATTACGTTCAGGGTGTCTGTCAGGGCGAGAACATAATGTCGTGGGCACTGCTGCACTTTATCCCGGTCTATTAACTGCTTGAAATCACTCATGTTGGTTGGTTTTCATTTTTGTTGGTATACAAATGTATAGTGCTTATTCTGAATAACAAAGTATACTTCGTATAGTAATAACAGTAGGTTTGAATCTATAAAAGAAACATATATGATTTTAGTTACAGGTGCCACAGGTGAATTTGGGTCGAAAGCCATCGGCCATTTATTAGAAAAAGGTGTTCGTCCGTCTGAGATTTCAGCATTGGTCAGAGACGTCTCGAAAGCCAAAGATCTGGAGGATAAGGGAGTTGAGTTGAGGGTAGGCGATTATACAGATCCAGCATCGCTTGCGAAAGCATTCCAGGGCATAGACAAGCTGTTGCTGGTTTCCAGCAATGATAAGCAGGCCATCGAAAACAGAACTGCACAACATAAAAATGTGATCAACGCGGCAAAGGAAGCTCGGGTTAAGCATACCATTTATACCTCATTCGTCCGGAAGCCACATTCTGAGGATACTGCTATAGCCGCATTTCAGCATTCGCATGTACAAACGGAAGACGCCTTAAAGAACAGCGGTATGAAGTACACGATACTTCAGAATGGCATTTACCTGGAGATGATCCCGATCTTTACGGGACAGAAAGTCGCGGAAACAGGCATGATATTTTTTCCCGCTGCGGAGGGTAAGGCAAGCTTCGTGCTTCGTGAAGAATTGGCTGAAGCTGCGGCGCATGTACTGGTAACGGAAGGGCATGAAAATAGGATTTATCAGCTGACCAACACCGCGTCGGTATCCTTTGCTGACATCGCAAATGCACTATCTGATACCTTTGGGAAGGACATAAAATACCAATCGCCAGCAGTTGACGAATTTGAGTCTGTAATGAAAAACGCTGGAGTACCGGACTTATACATCGGCATGTTCTCCATGTGGGCGAAAGCGATAGAGGAGGGTGCAATGGATGTAGCGGATAACACCCTGGCGGATTTTCTGGGAAGAACGCCAACAACAATGCCGCAATTTATCAATCCGGTTTACGGCTAAATCATCTGGCTTTTTTTAATGGTTCGTTGTCTGAATTCGACGGACCATTGTTTCATTTGATCAATAACAGGTTTCAGGGTTAACCCGTCTTTGGTCAAGCTGTATTCAACAGTGATGGGAACGGTATTGAATGTTTGTCGTTTCAGTATGCCGATCGCTTCTAAGTCTTTAAACTCCTTGATGAGCATCTTAGGTGAAATTCCTTTCACTTCCCTTTCCAGTTCTTTGAATCTTTTTTTACCAAAGTACAGGTTTGTTAGGATGTGAAGTTTCCACTTGCCGCCCAATACTTTCATTATAAACTGCATGTCGTCGATATGTGTTCCGCAAATTTCCATAAGGTGTATTCTTGTGTGTATTGATTTACAGTAAGCTATATAATCCTATGTTAATATACTTTCCGGTAACTGCTTGCTAAAGTATAGTGTTGGATTTACATTCACAAACAATGCCTGATATTGGAGGATGGTAAAGTTAAAGAAGCAGTATACGGCCTTTCATTTTGGTTACAGATGTCCTTGATTTGGTTATCGGGGAGCGGCTCTGGTTTGTGAGATTTGGTTTATTCATTTACTAAATCAAAAATTATGGAAAGTCAGATTGAATCATCAGCCAATCAGCCGCTTGTGGCCCTTGTAACGGGTGCCAACCAGGGCGTAGGATTTCAGACTGCAAAAGCGCTTGCAGGTAATGGTTATCGGGTATATATCGGGTCCCGTAACCTGGGCAACGGCGAAAAGGCAGCCGCCGGGATTGGCGCAAATGCATATGCCATCCAACTTGATGTTACACAGCAAGCGAGCATTGATGCTGCAGTCGCACGCATACAAGAGGAGCAAGGTCGTCTGGACCTGCTCGTGAACAATGCAGGCATAGCCCATGCGGGTAAACCAGGCCGCACATTAGAAGAGATCATGGAAGATGGGCGCGCCGTTCATGCAGCTCTGGATGAGGTACGGGCGGTCTGGGAGACCAACGTGTTCGGTGTTATTGCAGTTACACAGGCGACGCTGCCCTTGCTCAGAAAATCGTCGGCAGCACGTATTGTTAATGTTTCCAGCGGCCTGGGGTCACTCACCTGGATAGCTGATCCGGCTTGCTGGGCGAGGGAACATTTCGGTGTGGTTTATGCCGCTTCGAAAACAGCACTTAACGCCGTCACAATGGCCTTTGCCATAGAACTGGAAAAGGAAAATATTAAGGTTAATGCGGTGAGTCCCGGGTATACGGCTACGGCGTTGAACAACTTTCAGGGCACCGATTCACTGGAGACAGGCTCCCGTGAACCGATCCGTGTGGCATTGGAAACAAATGGCCCTACGGCTACTTTCACCGGTCCGGATGGCCCGCTTCCCTGGTAGTTAATTGTTATCTTTAGTTATGAAAAGTGAAATGCAGAAAATCAGTAAACTGGAGTCCATACCGGAAATGCACCGTATGTTGGGGATTTCCGGCCCTGTTCATCCATTGATCACGCTGATCGATCGTGCGAACGGGCAGATCGACATGTCCCGCCTACCAGCGAGCTATGTTTCCGGTTTCTATAAGATCTCTTTTATTTCTAAACTGGGCGGAAAGTTCAAGTATGGCCAGGGCTACTATGATTTCAATGAAGGCAGTCTTTTGTTCACGGCACCAAACCAGGTTGTAGGCGGTGTGGGAAGCTACCGGGATAGTGAAGGTTATTCGCTGATCTTCCATCCGGATTTCCTGCAGGGCTATCCATTGGCGAGGAAGATTAAGAATTACGGCTTTTTTTCTTATGCGATCAATGAGGCGCTGCACCTATCGGAACAGGAAAGATCGACTATGCTGGCGATCTTTAGCATTGTAAGGGAAGAGTTAAACAGCCGGCTTGATGATTTTAGCCAGGAGGTGATTATCTCCCAGATTGAGTTGCTGCTGAGTTATTCCAAACGTTTTTACAAGCGTCAGTTCTTGACGCGGCAGGCTGTTGCCAGTGATCTGCTTCAGCAACTGGAAGATCTGCTAAATGGCTATTTTGAAGAGGAGGCGGCTGCTACACATGGCATACCGACGGTACAATACCTTGCAGACCGGTTGAACTATACGCCCAATTATCTAAGTGATATGCTTCGTTCGGTTAGCGGACTGAATGCGCAACAGCATATCCATTTAAAGCTGATTGAAAAATCCAAGGAGCTGCTGTCCGGCACCAACATGACCATCAGCGAAGTTGCATATGAATTGGGCTTTGAACATCCGCAATCCTTCAGCAGGCTTTTCAAATTGAAAACGCAGGTGTCGCCAGTGCAATACAGATCCGCTTTCATTTGATTGGATCTGAAACAAGAACAGCTGCCTTGTAGGGGCAGCTGCATCTTTATGTGGAATTGTGTGCTAGTTCGACGCGGTCATTACAGCTGGATCTGCTTTCATCATTTCCTCGGAAGCATATGATTCTGATTTCAAGCTGGAGAAGTTACCTGTTTTCAGGTTTTTCATGTTGCTGGCCACCAGGGTACTTTGATCTGCAGTACCGTCCAGTTTCAATATCGCATCATCTTTTACGACGGTATATAAACTTTTTGCCGTTGTCTTGATCCTGGCGGATGCGGTATGGCTTAGAAACAACTGAAGGTACTTAACATCGAATTTGTTGCTGGTTACGACCACTGAGCCCCCGTACGCTTCCACTCTTTCCAAATCTTTCATTGTGATGTTTAGCGTCACCAGTTCTGATTCTGCAGAGTGGATGTAGAGTGTTTTTCCGTTTGTCACTACAGATGTCCTAGAGGGATTGTAGTTTTCTGTGCCAAATACGTTCTGCTTGTCACCTTGCGTTAATACAATCTTCACATTTCCACTTACCCAGATTCTGTTGAAGGTAAGAGCGGGACGAGGTGTAACCTGGGATGGTACAGGCTCCGCTGCGAAGGTTGTTGCCACTGATGAGGTTAGTATTACCGCTGCTACTGCTGCTGCGAATAATGTTCTGGCTAGGTTTTTCATGTCTTTATAGATTAAAACTGATTTTCTATTTTGATGCCGTCATTGCAGTTTGATCGCCATTCATGATCGCTTCAGAGGCGAACGATTCATGCTTAAGGCTTGCAAAATCATTTAACTTGATGTTTTTCATGTTGCGGGCCACCATCGTGCTTTTATCTGCAGTACCATTAAGTTTCAATATGGCGTCATCCTTTACGACGGTATACAAACTTTTGGCGGTGGTTTTAATTTTTACGTTGGCGCTGTGGCTCAGGAACAACTGAAGATTCTTAACATCGAAGTTGTTGCTCGCTACGACAACCGACTTTCCGTATGCTTCAATTCTTTCCAGATCTTTAACGGTGATGTTTAGTGTCACCTGGTTTGATTCCAGCGAGTTGATGTAGAGGGTTTGTCCATTGCTCAATACCGATGTTTTTGACGCATCGTAGTTGTCGGTACCCACTACGCTCTGTGTATCTCCTTTTTTCAATATGATCTTCACGTTTCCGCTTACCCATATCCGGTTTACGCTTTTCATTGAAGAAGGTGTTACTGTTGTGGTAACCGGCTCAGCAGCGAAAGTTGTTGCTGCTGAAGATGTTAATACTGCGGCTGCTATGGCTGCTGCGAATAATGTTTTGGCTAGATTTTTCATGGCTTTATGATTTTAAGGTTTTTGTTGTTTTTTGTTATTAAGACGCCTTCCCACGAAAAACGTTGCAGGCAAAAAGGAGATAATATACGATCATGAGCGGCCTTTAGACCAACGCCTGTAATCTCTCGACGAACTGGATCTCTTTGCGAAGGGACGTGGATATCAGAAGGCTGAGGAACTGGCTTTCTTGTTTAAGGAAAAGTTGCAAATGCTTAACAATTAGGTGTTAAGGGGTCTTTGTTTGCGAGAGAACAGTCCTTTTTAGCCCATCCCTCTTCTTCCTTTTTTTACTGAATTTTCGTCTTGTTTTAATACCTATAATTAATTAGCTTTGTTATGCAAGCATAGTAATTGATGAAACAGCAGGAAACAATAGATTATTTTTTGAAAGTAGTTTGGCAGAATGTGTCCAACGTGTACAACCAGATTGCATCAGGCTTTGGCATTACGCAGTCTATTGGTTACGTGTTGATTAACATTGATAAGGAGGGCACTGCAGTTTCCCAGCTTGCGGCCCTGCTTGCCGTAAAAGCGACGAGTCTTTCCAGGATGCTGAATAACATGGAGGAGCTTGGACTGATCTACCGGGAGGCATCTTCCGGCGACCGGCGTTCTGTAAAAGTGTTCCTTACGGAGTTCGGAAAAGAGAAGCGGCAGGTTGCAAGGGACGTCGTGGTTTCTTTTAATGAATACCTGAATGAAAATCTGACGGTGCAGGAAAAGAATAATCTGGTCGCCACTTTGCAAAAATTGAACAAACTCACATTAGCATATACAAGCACGATAGAAAATGATGAACAAAAGAATAAATAGGGTTGCAGTATTGGGCTCCGGTATAATGGGGTCGAGGATCGCCTGTCATTTTGCGAATATTGGCGTAGAGGTATTGTTGCTGGACATTTCGCCAAAGGAAGGTCCGCGGAACAGCATCGTTGATGCTGCTTTACAAAATGCGATTAAGAGTAATCCCTCGCCGGTGTACTCGAAGAAAGTTGTTAAGAAGATCACGACAGGAAATTTTGAGGATGACATGGCCCGGATTGCCAATTGCGACTGGATCATTGAGGTTGTTGTAGAGAATTTAGATATTAAGAAGAAAGTTTTTGACCAGGTAGAGCAGTTCCGCAAAGCGGGTACGCTGGTGACCTCGAATACTTCCGGAATACCGATACATCTGATGGCCGAAGGAAGGTCTGAGGACTTTAAAGCGAATTTTTGTGGCACGCACTTTTTCAACCCGCCGCGTTATCTGAGGCTGCTGGAGATCATTCCGACGCCTTTTACAAACCCAGAACTGGTGGATTTCCTAATGCACTATGGCGACAAGTTTTTGGGAAAAACGACTGTATTGTGTAAAGATACACCGGCATTTATAGCCAACCGGGTGGGCGTGTATTCCATTATGGCTTTATTGCATCTGGTGGAGAAAATGGACCTTACCGTGGAGGAGGTAGATAAGTTTACCGGCCCTGCGTTGGGACGGCCGAAGTCGGCCACCTTCCGCACCACGGATGTGGTTGGCCTGGATACGATGATTAAAGTTGCCAAGGGGCTGTATGACAACTGTCCGGAGGATAAGGCACACGAGCTTTTCAAGCTTCCGGCCTATGTAGAAAAGATGGAGGCCAACAACTGGCTGGGTGATAAAACCAAGCAGGGCTTCTACAAGAAAACCAAAACTGCCGAGGGGAAGACGGAGATTCTGGCGCTGGACCTGAAAACATTAACCTATCGTCCGCAGGAGAAAGTAAAGTCGCCTACACTGGAGCTGACCAAACCCATTGAAAGTGTAAGGGACCGGATGAAGGTGTTTGCTTCCGGAAAGGATAAAGCTGCTGAACTGTTCCGGGCTTCGTCATTTGGCTTGTTCGAGTACGTTTCAGACCGGATACCGGAAATCTCGGATGAGCTTTACCGCATAGACGATGCGATGCGTGCAGGCTTCGGCTGGGACCTTGGTCCGTTTGAGCTTTGGGATGCCGTGGGTCTGCAGGAATCCTTAACCGGTATGGAAGCTTATGGCCATCAGCCTGCGGCCTGGGTACGTGAAATGCTTGATGCAGGACATACCGCCTTTTATAAAGTTGAAGAAGGCATAAAAAAATACTACGACATTCCAACGAAAACCTATAAGGCGTTGCCAGGGTCTGAAGCCTATATTGTGTTGGACAACATCCGGGCGAATAAAACCATCTGGAAGAATTCAGGTGCTTCAATTATTGACCTTGGCGACGGAATACTCAATGTGGAGTTTCATTCTAAGATGAATACAATAGGTGGCGATACGCTTCAGGCGATCAATAAAGCCATTGATCTTGCGGAAAAGGAATACCGCGGACTGGTCATCGGAAATGACGGCGCCAACTTCTCCGCTGGTGCGAATGTGGGTATGATCTTCATGATGGCCGTCGAGCAGGAATGGGATGAGTTGAATATGGCGGTCAAACTGTTTCAGAATACGTCCATGCGGATCCGCTATTCTTCTATTCCCGTGGTGGTAGCGCCGCATAACCTGACTTTGGGTGGTGGCTGTGAATTCAGCCTGCATGCCGATCATGTGCAACTGAATGCAGAAACCTATATGGGGTTAGTGGAATTCGGCGTTGGTGTAATACCCGGTGGTGGTGGAACCAAAGAATTTGCCTTGCGCGCATCTGATGCCTACAAAGATGATCAGATTGTGCAGAATGCTTTAAAGGAGCGTTTCCTGACCATTGGAATGGCGAAAGTATCTACCTCTGCCGTTGAAGCATTTGAGCTCGGTTATCTGGAAGCAGATAAGTTCTCCATTTCGATGAACCGGAGCCGCCTGATCGCCGATGCGAAAGCAAAAGCCATTGAGCTTGCGGAAGCCGGATATACACAACCGGTTCGGCGCAAGGACATCAAAGTTCTTGGAAAGCAAGGTCTGGGGATTGTTTACGCAGGTGCAAACTCGATGTACGCCGGTCATTTTATTTCAGAACACGATAAGAAGATCTCCGAGAAACTGGGCTGGGTATTGTGTGGCGGGGACCTGTCTACACCAACCGAAGTTACGGAGCAGTACCTGCTGGATCTGGAAAGAGAAGCGTTTCTATCCTTATGCGGAGAGCGTAAAACTTTAGAGCGGATTCAGAGCATTGTAACCAAGGGAAAACCTTTAAGAAACTAAGCATTGGGAGACCGAAGATTTAAATTGAAGAACATTATGGAAGCATATATTATAGCAGGATATCGTACAGCGGTGGGGAAAGCCCCACGCGGCGTATTTCGTTTCACAAGAGCAGATGATCTTGCCGCGGAAGTGATCAGGGAACTGGTGGCCGCTGTTCCGAACCTGGACAAAGAACAAATTGATGACGTTATTGTGGGTAATGCTACACCTGAAGCGGAACAAGGCCTGAATATCGGTCGGATGATATCGCTGATGGGCCTGGATACGGAGAAGGTACCGGGTGTAACGGTAAACCGGTACTGTGCGTCCGGACTGGAAACCATTGCCACGGCAGTGGCTAAGATTCGCAGTGGTATGGCAGATTGTATCATTGCAGGTGGCGTAGAAGTAATGTCGGGCATGCCATTCGGTGGGTGGAAGCTCGTGCCGAATCCGGAGGTTGCCCGCAAGAATCCAGACTGGTACTGGGGAATGGGGCTAACCGCCGAGGCCGTAGCAACCGAATATAAAGTGAGCCGGGAAGACCAGGATGAATTCGCTTACCAGTCCAACATGAAAGCGGTAGACGCGATCCGGAACGGCCGTCTGCAAGCTGGTGTGCTGCCGATTACGGTGAACGAGACGTACCTGGACGAGAACATGAAGAAGCAGACGCGCAGTTACGTGGTGGATACCGATGAGGGACCGCGTGCGGACACTTCCATAGAGAAACTTGCCAACCTGAAGCCTGTGTTTGCAGCTGATGGATCGGTCACTGCAGGGAACTCCTCACAAACCTCCGATGGCGCGGCTTTCGTGCTGGTGGTTTCCGAGAAGAAGATGAAGGAGCTTGGTGTAGAGCCAATTGCAAGACTGGTGAGTTACAGTGTTGCCGGCGTTCCGCCAAGGATCATGGGAATTGGCCCGATTGCAGCCATTCCGAAAGCATTGGAAATGGCTGGGATGACTTTGGATCAGATTGACCTGGTTGAATTGAACGAAGCGTTTGCTTCGCAGTCGCTTGCCATTGTACGTACACTCGGTCTGGATGTCGATAAGCTGAACGTAAATGGAGGTGGAATTGCTTTAGGGCATCCACTCGGTTGTACTGGTGCGAAGCTATCCGTGCAACTGTTCAATGAGCTGAAAAGAAGAGATCAGAAGTATGGCATGGTCACCATGTGCGTTGGAACCGGACAAGGGGCAGCGGGTATATTTGAAATGCTTTAACATAATTAGACAATTAACGAGCCTGGCTCAACCAAATATTAGCGTATGGAAACGACAGATAAAAAATCTATAAAAGGCGGTGAATTTCTGATCAAGGAAACACAATACCAGGATGTTTTTATTCCTGAAGAGTTTGATGAAGAACAAAACATGATTGCACAGACCTGCCGGGACTTTCTTTCTACAGAAGTGTTCCCGAACCTGGACCGTATAGATGCCCAGGAGGAAGGTTTAATGGTTTCTTTACTGACCAAGGCAGGTGAACTTGGAATATTGGGCGTATCAATTCCGGAAGCCTATGGTGGTTTTGGAAAGAACTTCAATACTTCGATGCTTGTTGCCGATGTGATCGGTGCAGGACATTCCTTTGCCGTGGCACTTTCGGCGCACACGGGCATTGGAACATTGCCAATCCTGTATTATGGGAATGAGGAGCAGAAATCAAAGTATATCCCCAAACTGGGCACTGGTGAATGGAAGGCGGCGTATTGCCTGACAGAGCCGAACTCCGGATCTGATGCCAATGCGGCACGGACAAACGCAAAGCTTTCTGCAGATGGAAAACATTATGTCATCAACGGACAGAAAATGTGGATTACCAATGGTGGCTTTGCGGACATTTTCATTGTATTTGCGAAGATTGACGATGATAAAAATCTGACCGCCTTTATTGTGGAGCGTGAGTTTGGCGGGATCACCATGAACCCGGAAGAACACAAGATGGGCATCAAAGGATCGTCAACACGGCAGGTGTTTTTTAATGATTGCCAAGTGCCGGTGGAGAATATGCTTTCTGAACGTCAGAATGGATTCAAGATTGCGGTTAATATTTTGAACATTGGCCGGATTAAGCTGGCAGCGGCTGCGGTTGGCGCTTCTAAGGCGGTGATCGACAGAGCGGTGAATTACTCCAACGAGCGTATCCAGTTTGAGCGTCCGATTTCGAAATACGGCGCGATCCGCTATAAACTCGCGGAAATGGCCGCTAAGGTGTACGCTGTTGAGTCTGCAAATTACCGTGCAGGGCAGAACATTGATGACGCTTTCGAAACATTGGTTGCCTCCGGGATGGATGCGAGCAAGGCGAAATTAAAATCAACAGAACAGTTTGCCGTAGAATGTGCCATATTGAAGGTTTTTGGCTCTGAGGCGCTGGATTATGTAGTGGACGAGGGTGTGCAGATCTACGGTGGTATGGGTTTCTCTGCGGAGGCGCCTATGGACCGTGCTTACCGCGATGCCCGCATCAACCGGATATTTGAAGGCACGAACGAGATCAATCGCTTGCTGACTGTGGATATGATGTTAAAACGTGCAATGAAGGGTGAGCTCGACTTGATGACACCTGCGACAGCTATCGCGGGTGAGCTGATGTCTATTCCGGATTTTGCCGAACCAGATGATACCTTGTTTGCTGCAGAAAAGAAAATTATTCAGAACCTGAAAAAGGCTACTTTGATGGTTGCAGGTGCTGCGGTTCAGAAATTGATGATGAGCCTGTCTAAGGAGCAGGAGATTTTGATGAACATCGCTGATATGGCTGGTTATATTTATGTTGCGGAATCCGCTATGCTGCGCACAGAGAAGCTGGTGAGTTTAAAAGGGGAAGCAGCCTGCGAAGGTCAGATCAACCTGATGCGCATCTATTTTGTTGAAGCCGTTGATGCGGTGAACAAAGCGGGTAAAGAAGCACTTTGGGCGTTTGCTGAAGGCGATGAGCAGCGCATGATGCTGGTGGGCCTACGCAGATTTACAAAGATGGATCCTTTTAACGTTAAAGAGACCAGACAGAAAGTGGCGCAACAGTTGATTGCTGCTAATAAATATTGCTTTTAAGCGAAAATATGCTTTCAGATTGTACCGCCTGAGTAATTCATCAGGCGGTTTTTTTGTGCCTATTGTTAAAATTAGTTAAAAATTGTTGTAACCCTTTTAAAAGACTATTTTTGTGCGATATGTTAAAAAACGCAGGTTTTTTTTGTCTTTTGTTCGCTGCTATGGTGTTGATATCCTGTGCAAAAGACGAGGATACTTACGATCGTGCGGCACAGTTGAAGCTTGATGTTGAAGCTATAGAAAAGTTTGTATCCAGCAATAGAATAGGCGCTACCAATGATGGAACCGGTTTGTATACCCAGGTTTTTAAACCGGGCAGCCAGCAGAAGGGTTGGGCGAAGGTAGACTCCGTGACGGTACTGTATACCGGACGTTTGCTGAACGGAGCTGTTTTTGATAAGCCTTCCTTGCCGGTGAGGCTCTTGTATTCCGGTTTGCTGGAAGGCTGGCAGAATGGTTTGAAAAAGATACAGGAGGGTGGAAGCATACGGTTGATCATTCCTTCAACAATGGCGTATACGGACGTGCAGGTGGGCATTATCCCGCCGAACTCCAATCTGGACTATACGATTGAGCTTCTTAACATTGACACGACAATAACCAAAACAGAAATTAAAAAATAACAGACACATGCTTAAAAAGTTATCCTTGTACACGCTGGCCTTCTTGGGGGCAATTATGCTCCTTAGTTCCTGCGAAAAGGAATATGAATCTATTGAGAACATTGACGAAACACGACTTCAGCAATATTTAAAGACCAGTAATCTGCAGTTTGAGAAAGACTCATCTGGATTTTACTACCTGGTGGACACTGCTGGTGTTGGAAACAACTTCACTGACAAGGATTCTGTATTGTATAACATCACGGTAAAATCGCTTGGTGGCGGTACCGAGTATTACAACACGGCGACTTATTCAGCGAATCTTGCTACACTTGTCGGCTATTCGGGTGTGTTGGTGTCAAAAGATATACCAGCAATTCGTACGGCAATACTTGCAATGAAACCAGGTGGAACAGCTAAAGTATTGTTGCCGTCTTATCTTGCTTTTGGCAAAAACGGTTTGAGCAATATCAATGTCCCGTCTAACGAGCCGATTGAATTGACCATTGTTACCTATCCGGAAAGGTCACAGGCTGCATTGGATAACCGGATTATCCAGCAGTTCCTGGCGAAAAATAATCTGACTGCAGATAAAGACTCCTCTGGAGTGTACTACAACATTGATGTGGTTGGAGCCGGTACGGACATCATTAACAAATCGTCTACGATAACAGTAAAGTATAAGGGCCGTTTGTTAAATGGAACCGAGTTCGACTCCTCTGGCGACACGACCAGTACAACTGTGTTAAATAACTTCATACAAGGCTGGCACAAGGTATTGCCTAAAATGAGAACCGGTGGTAAAGCAAGAATGTTTGTCCCATCGGGATTGGCTTATGGTTCATCGGCATCGGGAACTATTCCTCCAAACTCTGTACTTGACTTTGATGTAGAAGTCGTAGGTGTAAAAAATTAATATTAAGTATTTAGAGCTTCTTTAAATACCTTTAATACCCTTTCTCTGGCAAAAGCATGTTCAACAATCGGTTGAACATGCTTTTCTTGTTTATACTCCGGGGCCCAGCGATAGATGTATTCGTTTTTTGGATCGAACTTCTTTGCCTGAAGTTCCGGATTGAAGACACGGAAGTATGGAGAAGCATCATTGCCAGACCCGCATGCCCATTGCCAGCCGCCGACATTGCTGGCCATATCGTAATCCAGCAGCTTCTCCGCAAAGTAGGCTTCACCCCACCTCCAGTCAATTAAAAGATGTTTGGTGAGAAAACTAGCGACGATCATGCGTACGCGGTTGTGCATATACCCGGTCTGGTTGAGCTGGTTCATGCCGGCATCTACGATCGGGTAGCCGGTTTTTCCATTGCACCAGGCTTTAAATTCGGTTTCATTATTTCTCCAGCGGATCTTGTCGTATGCGGGCTTAAACGACTGGTTTCTGGTGTGCGGAAAATGCCAGAGGATCATCATGTAGAAATCCCGCCAGGCCAGTTCAGAAAGCCACTTGTACGCTTTCGCCGCCCAGGCCGCCTGAGCGGCCTGCCGGATGCTGATGGTACCGAATCTGAGGTGCAGCCCGATGCGGGTTGTTGCATCATCAAAAGGGTAGTCCCGTCTCTGCTCATATTCAGCCAGTCTGACTTCAAAGTTCTTTTCGGGAAATATTTGTCCGGATGGTATAAAACCGATTTCGTTGAGGGTGGGTAAAGGAAGCGGGGGTATTTGCAGGAGGTTTTTGAAATATTTCGGCGTCGGATAGCTGCTGATGTAGAAGGTGTTTAGCTTGGCCATCCATTGCTTAAAATAAGGGCTGTAAACTGTATAGGGGCGGCCATCTGATTTTAGGATCTCATCCCTCTCAAACAACACCTGGTCTTTGAAAGTCCGGAAAGCGATGTTTTTGCTTTTAAGCAGATCTGCAATTCCCGTATCCCTTTTTAGCGCATAAGGCTCGTAGTCCTGATTCGTAAAAACACTTTCCACGGCATATTCCTTGAGGATTTCGTTCTCCCAGATATCTGCAGGGATGCCACATTTGATCAGAATGGAGGTGCCGAGGCTGCTGAGCTGCAGGTGAAGTGGGGTTAGTGTTTGATGGATGAATGTCACCCTTGGATCCTGTTTGTTGGGCAGCTGGTGGAGGATATCTGTATCAAAAATAAAAAGCAGCAACACCGGACGACCAGATTTTAACGCATGATATAGTGCGGCGTTGTCGTTAATTCTTAAATCCCGGCGGAGCCAGCAGATCGAAATGGGTTGTTTCATGAGGTATATAACTGAAATCAAGAAGCGTAAATATCGGACAGGGCTTCGGGAAGCTGTGTAAATTGAAAGGTAAATCCGGCATCAAGGATCTTTTGGGCAGAAGTATTGGTGCTCATCAAGGCAATAACGGCCATTTCGCCAAGAATAAGTTTTATGAGTTCAGCTGGAACAGAGAACGGCCAAATGGGTCTTCTAAGTGTATCTGCGATTGATCTGGTTAGCGTTTTGTTGGTTACCGGGTAAGGTGCACAGGCATTGAATGTACCCGTAAAGGTGTTTTCCAGTGCAAAGATATACATGTTGACCATATCATCGAGGTGAATCCATGGAACCCATTGTTTGCCGGACCCAAGTGGTGCTCCTGCAAACCACTGTACAGGCTTCGCCATAGCGGGCAGCGCTCCTTCCTTTTCGGCCAGGATAACGCCGGTGCGGAACTTGACAATGCTCAGTCCGAGCTCTTCGCCACGATCCACCGCAGATTCCCATTTCAGACAACAATCTGCAAGAAAACCAGTTCCATTCCCGCTTGTTTCTGTTAAGATCTCGTCACCACGGTCGCCATAAAAGCCGGTCGCTGAAGCGGAGACGATACGCTGTACGGTGTGTGCCGTTCTTTTAAGGGTGTTGTAAAGCAGCTGTGTGGACAGGACCCGGCTGTCTATGATCTCCCGTTTGCGGGAATCCGTCCATTTGCCTTTTGATACATTTTCGCCGGCGAGGTGAACAATGGCATTTACCCCATTGACACAGTTGCTGTCAATAAGTTGCCTGTGGGGCTCCCATTTGAATACCTGAACGTTTGGAATAAACCGGGGATGGGTAGAGAGAATTGAGATCGTGTAATTTTTTTTAAGCAAAGCCTGCACCAAGGCCTTCCCGATCATTCCGGTCGCACCGGTTATTAAAACATGCTTTTCCATTTTTGATTTCCGTAATACTCCTCGTAACGAAATACACTCACTACAGTTTAACAACTTCTTTTTAGCGGATTGGTTTTAAAGATCGCCTTAATATTCAATTATGGTCAAATATGACGGGGTTTGTTGTGATTGTGTAAATATTACGCTATCAATTAGAAGGACCATGAAAAATCGTATATTTTTGTGAGAATCGAATAACAGCCTTCCATTTAAATGAAATCCAAGAGAATATTAGTTTGGTTTAGAAACGACCTTCGCCTGCATGATAATGAGATGTTGGTGGAGGCGATTGCTAAATCCGATGCTATTCTGCCTGTTTACTTTTTTGATCCAAGGCATTTCGATGCGGATCAGGTGAACAGGTCGGGATTCCTGCGTACAAAGTTTCTTATCGAGAGTGTTGATGCGCTGCGCAAGGCATTTCAGAAGTTGAATGGCGACATCCTGATTGTACGGGGAAAGCCTGAGGAGCATATTCCAGGGCTGGTGGAGCAATATGAGATTTCAGAAGTATACCACCACCGGGAGGTGGCTCCGGCGGAAACCCATGTTTCGGCAGAAGTGGAAGACCGGCTGTGGAAGTTAAAGGTAAACTTAAAGCATTTCATCGGGCATACGCTTTACAACAAAGAAGATTTACCCTTTCCGATTAAGGATATTCCAGATGTGTTTACCCAGTTTAAGAAGAAAACCGAACGTGATGCGATTGTAAAGCCCTGCATTGAAACCCCTGTTCACGTGGACTTTGTGGAAAGTGATGACTGGGGAGCGCTGCCGTCCTTAACGGAGTTGTTCCCGGATGAGCCTTTGGGTGGAATGCCTCACGGACATGGGATTACAGGCGGTGAGGAAGCAGGTGTAGCGCAGCTGACTGAACTGTTGTCGGAACATTCCGTCATCTATCTGAAGCCTTCCGCAAAAGATCGTTCAGGGAAATCGTCGAACCTTTCAGCCTGGTTATCCCTGGGCTGCTTGTCGCCACGTAAGGTCTATTGGGCTGTCAAAGCTGCTGAAGAACGCTTTGGAACTAACCCAAACTTCAACCATCTCATTCTTGGCCTGCTTTGGCGTGATTACTTCCGTTTCATGTTTAAGAAACACGGGGCACGCTTTTTAGAGGAGTCTTCGCTAAAAGCTGAACTTGCTGCTGAACCGGAGGAAGATCTCATTTTTGAAGGTTGGAAGAACGCCCGTACCGGGCATTTGCTCATTGACAGGTTGATGAAGGAATTGAATTGTACTGGTTTCCTTCCGTACAGTTCCAGAATTCTTGTCGCGACGTTCCTGATACATGTTCTTAAGGTAAACTGGATGAAAGGCGCAGTCTATTTTGAAGAGCGGCTGATTGACTACACAACCGCAAGCAACTGGGGGAACTGGGCCAGCATCGCAGAAGGTGGGAAAGCGGCGAAATCCAAGCACGCTTTTGATATCGACAAACAGCTGGAGTTGCTGAGAAGCAGTGCGCTGGTCTGAGCGAAATGCTTGAGAAAAAATCGGATTACATAAAAATATTTCCTGGAAACTAAGGGACCTTGTTTATAAACAAAGTTGTTGAACGGTTGTTGTTAAATCGTGAGGAACTATTCAATAAGCGATATAGAAGGTCTGATCGGGATAAAAGCCCACACGATCAGGGCTTGGGAGGTCCGGTACAATCTAGTTCCGCCCAAGCGCACGCCTACGAACATCCGTTTTTACGATGAGGACGATCTTAAGATGCTTCTGAATATTGTTGCGCTGAACGAAAACGGCTACAAGATAAGCAGGATTGCGCAAATGAATAAAAAGAAGATCCTGGATCTGGTTACGCAGCTTAAAACCGACTGGGGCAATGATGCGGTGCAGATGCTGAACCTCTCAAATGCAACACTGAATTACGATGAAGTAGCCTTTTCTGATATTCTGGGAAGTTGTATCCGCGAGATGGGACTGACGAAGACAATGGATCAGGTGCTGTTCCCCTTCATGAAACGTATTGGTATGCTGTGGCAGACCGGTACCATCGAACCATCACACGAACACTTTGCGTCGAACCTGATCCGTGAAAAGATTATTGTGGAGATCGATCGTGTCGACAAGCCTGAGCACAAGTCGCCGAAACGTTTCCTTTTATTTCTCCCGGAAGGGGAGATGCATGAAACAGGCTTGCTTTTTGCGAGGTACCTCTTGAAAAAATGCGGGCATGACACCTTGTATCTTGGACAGGAAATACCATATTCGGACATCAGGAAGGTTATCGAGAGTTACAAACCGGACTTCGCTTTTATTGTCCTTACCTCCCTGAACTTAGGTAAAGACATCAATAAGATCATCTCCAAAGTAATGGAAAATTTAGACGTGCCGTTGATTGTAGCGGGTAGTTTAATCTCTGAATTCGACATACTTCTGAAGGATCAGCTTAAACCGTTGAAGAATGTATGTGATATCGAGGAATTCCTTGAAGAAATATAAAGAAGTTTGCCTATTCTTATTGGTAAAATTCTAATTTTGCAACACTTAGAGCAATTGAAACATAATGGATAATTTATCTTATCTCAGCGGAGAAAACGCAGAATATATTGATTCCCAATACCAATCTTTTAAACAAGACCCACAGTCGGTAGAATTCGGCTGGCAGAAGTTTTTCGAAGGCTTTGATTTTGGAAGAGAATCTTCCGGAGCCTCGGTAAGTGCAGAAGCCCCAGAACACTTTTTAAAAGAAATTAATGTTTTAAATTTAATAAATGGATACAGGCAGCGGGGACATTTGTTCACCAAGACAAATCCGGTACGCGAACGCAGGAAACATCTCCCTACTTTAGACCTGGAGAATTTTGGGTTAAGTGATGCTGACCTGGACACCGTGTTCAATTCAGGCGTTGAAATTGGTATAGGTGCCGCCAAACTTTCGGACATTGTTGCCTTTTTAACGCAAACCTATTGTGGTTCTGTAGGTGCCGAATACAAGTATGTCCGTACACCAGAAGTTGTTCAATGGATTGAACGTAAGATGGAAAGCGTGCGCAATACGCCGAATTTTTCTGCAAATGAAAAGAACAGAATCCTTGTTAAACTGAACGAAGCCGTTGGATTTGAAAACTTCCTTGGTACTAAGTTCCTTGGTCAGAAGAGATTTTCATTGGAAGGTGCGGAAGCGTTAATTCCTGCACTGGATTCTGTTATTGAGAAAGGTTCAGCACTGGGCATTGAGGAGTTCGTTATCGGGATGGCCCACCGTGGCCGTTTGAACGTGCTTGCGAATATTATGCAAAAGTCTTACAAAGACATTTTTGCAGAGTTTGAAGGTAAAGGGTACAGTGCAAGTTCTCCATTTGGAGGGGACGTTAAATACCACCTCGGTTATTCTACTGACGTAACCACAAACAGTGGAAGCAATGTCCACTTGAGTTTATGCCCGAACCCTTCGCATCTGGAAACGGTGAACGGTGTGGTTGAAGGTATGACCCGCTCGAAAATTGATTTTAAGTATGATGGCGATAATTCCAGAATTGCGCCAATTTTGATACATGGTGATGCCTCCGTTGCCGGGCAGGGTATTGTTTACGAAGTAATACAAATGGCTGGTCTGGAAGGTTACAAGACCGGTGGTACCATCCACCTGGTCATCAATAACCAAATCGGATTTACCACGAATTATAAAGATGCCCGTACCAGTACCTACTGTACGGACATCGCTAAAGTTACCCTTTCTCCGGTTTTCCATGTAAATGGAGATGATGTTGAAGGGTTGGTTTATGCGATCAATCTGGCCATGGAGTATCGCCAGAAATATAGAAATGATGTTTTTATAGACATCTTGTGCTACCGGAGATTTGGACATAACGAGTCTGATGAACCGAAGTTCACTCAGCCGTTATTGTATAAAATCATTGAGAAACACGCCAATCCGAGAGATATTTATATTGACCAGTTGATCAAGGAAGGACACCTTGATGCAGACAGGGCTAAGGCACTTGAAAAAGAGTTCCGTGGTACCTTGCAGGAGCGCCTGAACGAAGCGAAGGAGTTGACATCAACTTATCAGGATGTTAAGTTTGGTGGTGCCTGGGTAGACATGCGTATTGCAACCGGCCAGGATTTCGAAAGTTCGCCAAATACGGCTGTAAAAGAAAGTACCTTGCTGGAAGTTGCAAAAAGGATCAGTACCCTGCCGTCGGATAAGAAATTTTTCAAGAAAATTGAAAAGTTGTTCGAGGAACGTAGTAAAATGGCCACAACGACCCACGTTTTTGATTGGGCGATGGGAGAGCAACTTGCTTACGGTACTTTGCTTTCTGAAGGTAAACGTGTTCGTGTGAGTGGGCAGGATGTAGAACGTGGAACGTTTTCACACCGTCATGCGGTGTTAACGCTTGAGAATTCTGAGGAAGAATATATACCGTTGGCTAATATCTCTGATCAGCAAGCAGCATTTGACATCTACAATTCACACCTATCTGAATACGGCGTTCTTGGATTTGAATATGGATATGCAATGGCCAATCCAAATGCATTGACGATCTGGGAAGCGCAATTCGGAGACTTTGTTAATGGTGCGCAGATTATTGTGGATCAATATATCGCAAGTGCAGAGACAAAATGGCAAAGGGAAAACGGATTGGTGCTGTTGTTGCCTCATGGTTACGAAGGACAAGGGCCGGAGCATTCTTCTGCACGTATTGAACGGATTATGGAGCTTTGTGCGGACTATAACATGCAGGTATTAAATTGCTCTACGCCGGCAAACTTCTTCCATGCACTACGCAGGCAGTTTAAACGTGATTTCCGTAAGCCACTGGTTGTCTTTACGCCGAAGAGCTTGTTGCGCCACCCTAAATGTGTGTCGCCACTGGCAGACTTCACAGAGAACAAATTCCAGGAAGTTATTCCGGATGTAAATGTTAATCCTGCGGATGTTAGCCGCGTCCTTTTCTGTTCAGGTAAGATCTATTATGAGTTGCTTGAAAAGCAACAAACAGATGGAATTAAAAATGTTGCTATTGTTCGTGTAGAGCAGTTGTATCCAACACCTCTTGCGCAAATGGAAGCTGCTTACAACAGTTTTGAGAATGCCACCGAAGCGGTTTGGGTTCAGGAAGAGCCTGAAAATATGGGTGCATGGCCTTATATGTTGCGTAAGCTGAGAAAAACAGTTTTCAACAACATGGAGGTGATCTCCAGAAAGGAAAGCAGCAGTACAGCTTCAGGTTTTGCAAAACAGCATTCCGATCAGCAGGCCTATATCCTCGCAAAATCCTTTGAAGTTCCGGTAACGGAATCGGCTAAAGACATCGCGGAAAAGTCAGTGCAACAAGAATTCAACGTAGATTAAAAATATAACACAGCAGATATGAGTATAGAAATAAAAGTTCCACCAGTAGGAGAATCGATTACTGAAGTTGTTTTATCCCAATGGTTGAAAAACGATGGTGATGTAGTAGAGATGGATGAAGTTATAGCAGAGCTGGAATCTGATAAAGCAACTTTCGAACTGACTGCAGAGCAGGCTGGAACTTTAAGAACAGTAGCAAACGAGGGGGATACCCTTGAAATTGGTGCTGTCGTTTGTAGAATTGAAGAAGGTGGTGCAGCTGCACCGAAGGCACCTGAAGCCGCTGGCGAGCAGAAGCCAGCTGTTGCGGCAGAAACGAGTGTTTCTCCGGTAGCGGAAAAGCAAGGTGAATCTTATGCCACTGGTACACCTTCTCCAAGTGCAGGCAAAATATTAGCTGAGAAAGGTGTAGATGCTGGTTCTGTAAAAGGTTCTGGTGTAGATGGCAGAATTACGAAGGAAGATGCTTTGAAAGCAGAAAAACCTGCTGCCAAAGCTGCTGCACCTGCAAGCAAACCACAGGCTGCTGCTGAAGCACCAGTTGCGGGTTCAAGAGGTGAACGCAGACAGAAGATGACGCCTTTGCGCAAAACAGTTGCGAAGCGCCTGGTTGCGGTGAAGAATGAGACTGCAATGTTAACGACTTTCAATGAAGTTGACATGAAGCCGATCATGGACCTTCGTGGGAAATACAAAGAGCAGTTTAAAGAGAAGCACGGTGTGGGTTTAGGTTTCATGAGTTTCTTCACTAAAGCAGTTTGTGAAGCAATGAAAGATTTTCCTGCAGTGAACGCACGTATAGATAACGAAGAAATTGTTTACAATGATTTTGTAGATGTTTCTATCGCTGTTTCTGCACCTAAGGGCTTGGTTGTACCTGTGATCAGAAATGCAGAAAGCTTAACGCTCGCACAGATTGAAAAATCAGTAATTGAACTGGCTACAAAAGCACGTGATAACAAGTTATCTATCGAAGAAATGACTGGTGGAACATTTACAATCACAAATGGTGGTGTATTTGGATCCATGATGTCTACACCAATCATCAATGCCCCTCAGTCTGCAATTTTAGGTATGCACAATATCATTCAAAGACCAATTGCAGAGAACGGTCAGGTAGTTATTCGTCCGATGATGTATCTGGCTTTGTCATACGATCACCGGATTATCGACGGTAGGGAATCTGTAGGCTTCCTGGTTCGTGTTAAACAATTATTGGAAGATCCAGCACGTTTGTTGTTGGGCATCTAAAAAGGAATGCATATACGCCCCTTTGAAATGAATGTGGGCAGGAGTAATATAAGAGCGGCCGGTTATGTGAATAACCGGCCGCTTCTTTTGTTTGTCTATATTAGATTTGAAGATTATAGATTTTAGCTATCGCCTTTTTTGATGTTGATGTAGAAATCAGGATCGGCTTTAAAATTCTCCGCAGTGATTTGCTTGTCAATTTTAACTTGCTTCCACCTGGTGCCTGGATAGATCAGGGAATAACCTTTTCCTTGTGTAGAAACCCTGACCGGCATATCGAAGTCTTTCACGTCTGCAACCCACCTGTAGGATAATGTATTGTTCTTTATGTTATACTCCAGGGTCGGTATTTTCGCGTTGCGCAGATACTGGTCAAAGACTTTGTCCAATTTGATACCACTTTCCTTGCTTATATACGCTTCTACCTCTGAGGTAGTAACCGTCTTATGGTAAAAAGTCTTATTCAAACCCCTCAGACTGGATTTAAACTTATCATCGTTATTGATCAGCTGCCTGATGGTGTGGATCATATTTGCCCCTTTGTAATACATATCGCCTGAACCTTCTTTGTTTACATTGTAAGGTCCAATGATTGGCCGGTCATTCTTAATGTTTGCACGTATTCCCCTTACGTATTCGGCGCCTGCTTCTTTGCCGGACTGGCATTGGGTAAACAACGACTCCGAATAGTTTGTGAAGCTTTCATGTACCCACATGTCTGCAATATCCCTGGAAGTTATATTGTTGCCAAACCATTCATGGCCACTTTCATGGATAATGATGAAGTCAAATTTCAATCCGTGTCCGGTATGGGACAGGTCTTTACCCATGTAGCCTTTCTTAAAGCCATTGCCATAAGCGACTGCACTCTGGTGTTCCATTCCCAGATGGGGTGCTTGTACCAGTTTGTATCCATCTTTGTAAAAAGGGTAGGGGCCGAACCAGTCTTCGAAGCACTTTAACATAGGCTTTACGTCCACATCCCAATGGGCCCTGGCCTGGGCACTATCCTGTGTTAACGACCAGTAATCGATCGTTAAAAGTCCGTCTTCACCCTGCATCTGGTCTGTCCAGTGTGAATACTTGCCGATGTAAAAGGAAACATCATAATTGTTGATCGGATTGCTCACAAACCAATTGTGTTGGGTGTAGCCGTTGCCTTTCGGAACAATACTTCTTAATCTGCCATTAGATACTTCCTGCAAGTTTTTAGGGACAGATATGCTGATCAGCATGCTGTCCACTTCATCACTTTGATGATCTTTATTTGGCCACCAACTGCTTGCCCCAAGACCCTGGCAGGCTACAGAAACCCATGGGTCCCCGTCTTTGTCTTTACTGTAAATAAAACCTCCATCCCAGGGTGGTGTCTTCGCTACAACCGGACTTCCGGAATAAAAAACCGTGAATTTCTCCTTTGCTGCTTTTTTAATCTGCTTTGGAAAAGTCACAAACACGGCGTTGAATTCCCGGGTATAAGGCAGTTCCTTGCCTTCATATACAACCCGGTCTACCTTTAAATTCGCAAAGAGATCGAACTGAAGTTTAGTGAAGTCATCTTTCGCTGTGAACTGGAATTCATTGCTTCCACTGATGGATTGCTGATCGATATCGATCTTGAGGTCTAAATGGTAGTAGTTGATGTCATAACAGGTCCTGAGGGGCGTTAACATCCCCCTTAAGCTATCTGCTCTTGAATGTTGAGCTGCAGGTTTCAGCAATTGTGCTTTGGCCGAGAACGAGAAGGAAACGAGTGACAATATCAGCACCCGGTAGAGTAGTTTATTAAACATATTGGTTTTATTGAACATAATTATGGATTCAAAACGGTCACCGAGACCGATGAAGGATGCTGTGCGTCATGATAGATGCGGTGTGTTGCTTTCTGGAAATCCGTCTCGTCGGCACTATAGATATCCATAAACTTCTGTGGATTGCGGTCTGCCAGCGGGAACCAGGAGTTCTGAACCTGGATCATGATTTTGTGGCCTTTCTTAAACGTATGGCCGACGTCTGGCAGAGTGTATTTTACTTCGGTTATCTTTCTGGGAATAAATGGCTCAGGCTTAGAGAGACTGTTGCGAAACTTCCCACGCATGATTTCGCCCCGTACCAGCATCTCATATCCGCCCATGACAGCGCCCGGGTTCTGAGGACTAACTTCTTTGGTATCTTCCGGATATACGTCAATGAGTTTGACTACGTAATCTGCGTCCGTACCTGTTGTGGAAACCTTAAGGTTGGCTAACAGGGGGCCTGCAAGTGTAACATCTTCCGTCAGTGCATCTGTCTGGTACACCATTACATCAGGCCTGCGGGCGGCAAAACGCTGATCATCGATCATGTATTCCCGCGTTCGGCTGGTTTGTATGCCAGCCTGATGAGGAACAGGATTGTTTGGATCGCTTTCATATTCGTCGAAACTTGCTGTTGCTGCTGGTGCCGTAAAACTAAGTTTACCATCCGGCTGAAAGAATAGCGTTTTCTGTTCGGTATCCTTCGGTGGCCAGCTGGAAAATTTCTTCCACTCGTTGCTTCCGGTCAGGAAAATGGTTGCTTCCGCCAGATCCGTACTGGGCCCATCCTTTAAGTAGTGCATGAAAAATGGATATTCGACGTTCTCCTGGTACCAGGTACTTGTCGGCTGACCGAAGTTGATGTCTCCAAAGTTTTCTCCAGTGCTTCTCGCCCAGCCACCATGGAACCATGGCCCCATAACCAAGTTGTTCTTTGCAGTTGGATTTTGTTTTTCGATGGCCTGATAGGTGGCAAATGTACCGAAAGCATCCTCTGCGTCGAAGAAGCCGCCGACGACCAATACTGCCGGCTTCACCTTCGTTACATGTGGTAGAATTTCCTTCGCTTGCCAGAATGAATCATAAGTTCCATGTGCCATCAGATCATTCCAGAACCGTATGCTATCCCCGAAGTACTTTGTTTTTACGTTTTTCAACGCACCAAGCTCCAGATGGAAGCGATAGTTGTCTTTTATAGGGAAATCAAACGGTTTCGGACCCTTGTCCGGAGTAATCGGTTTTGGCCGGGGCACCCCGAAAGTTGAATAGAATTTGAATGCATCGTTCAGGAATAATGCACCGTTGTGATGAAAGTCGTCTCCCCGGAACCAATCTGTAACTGGCGCCTGTGGTGAAACGGCTTTTAACGCAGGGTGGGCGCCAGGCAGGGCTGCTGTCGAGTAAAATCCCGGATAGGAGATACCGTAAATTCCCGCCTTACCATTGTTGTTGGGAATGTTTTTAACCAACCAGTCTATCGTATCGTAAGTATCCGAGCTCTCGTCTATATCTTTTTTTGTTTTCTTTTTGTTGTTGTGTGGACGCACGTCCACAAACTCGCCCTCGCTCATCCACTTTCCTCGGACATCCTGGTAGACGAATATAAATCCCGCTCTTAACAACAGGGGGGAGGGGCCCAGTGTGGTTTTGAAGTTGTCTGCTCCATATGGAGACACCGTATACGGCGTACGATTAATCAGGAACGGAAACTTGCCGCCTTCTTTTGGGATGTAAATTGAGGTAAACAGTTTAACCCCATCCCGCATGGGGATGCTGCGTTCTATTTTTGTGTAATGTTCGCGTACGTAAGCAGAATCTGTTTGCTGTGCAATAGAGTGGCATGCACAGAATAGAACCAGTAAAATGGTGAGGAATTGTATGCGCTTCATGAGCTAGTTTTTTGACCCATAAACCTACAAAAAATAGCAACAAAAGCACAATTGTCTTACGTTTGTGCTACATCAGTCCTTAAAATTAAAAATGATCGTAACTTTGGCGCATACGCTTCGTATATATGGGTAAAAACAACTTCAGTTTTACGTATCTGCTTTCACTTTTGCCTTTCCGGTTTATATCGCTTGTCAAATTTGGGATAACGGGATTCTCCGGGTTGCTAATCGATTTCTCTCTGACCTGGTTCTTTAAAGATGAGCTGCACTTGAACAAGTTCGTGGCCAACGCCATTGGATTTACGGCCGCCGTGATCAGCAATTATTTCATAAACCGCTTCTGGACATTCAGTGAACGGGACAAAGTTAAAGTCGGCCGCCAACTTGCCTCTTTTGCGGCCGTTTCTATCGTCGGGTTGCTGCTAAATTCCTGCTTCATCTACGTCTTGAATGAGCTATTCTTGTTGAACTTTTACGTCAGCAAGGCGATCGCGGTGTTACTTGTTTTCTTTTGGAACTTTACCGCCAATTACTTCTTCGTCTTTAAGTTTAAGAAACCTGATCAACTCTAATAACATTCACATTTATGGAACAAAGGTCCAGTAACAACAACCAGTGGCTTTATATATTTATTGCACTTGCCGTTGCCGTCAATTTTTCAGGGTTGTTTGTGACGATCATCGGACCTGATGGCACGTTGTATGCGTCCATTGCCAAAACGATGGTGTGGAAGAACAACTATGCAGATCTATTCGTAAATGGACAGGAATGGCTGGATAAACCACATTTTCCATTCTGGGCGGCAGCCCTGTCTTTCAAGATCTTTGGGATAAGCACCTGGGCATATAAGCTTCCTGGTGTACTTTTCGTGATGCTGGGAGCCTGGTATACTTATAAATTCGCCGTCGAGGTTTACAACAAGCAGATCGGGCTGTGGTCTGTACTCATATTACTGACTTCAGAGCACCTGATCATCTCGAACAATGACGTCAGAGCCGAGCCTTACCTGACTGGTCTGATCATCGCCAGTGTGTATTACTTCTATAAAGCACTTGGACAGCGATGGTTCTGGAACATTATCCTTGGCGCTTTGTTCGCAGCATGTGCCGTTATGACCAAGGGGATTTTTGCTGTCATTCCGGTTGCCGGCGCCATCTTTGGGCATCTTATCATCACTAAGCAGTGGAAATTGATTTTTCACATCCGTTGGCTCCTCGCGATCATTGCAGGATGTATTTTTATCCTTCCGGAGTTGTGGTGTTTGTATATGCAGTTTGACGTTCATCCCGAGAAGGTGGTTTTTGGGCGAACGAACGTATCCGGGCTGAAGTTCTTCTTCTGGGACAGCCAGTTCGGGCGGTTCTTCAATGACGGGCCGATTAAGAAAGCAAACGGGGACCCATCGTTCTTTCTTCATACCACCCTCTGGGCTTTCCTGCCCTGGTCTATTATGCTGTATGTGGGTATCGTTCAGTTCTTCCGCAACAAAGGGCTTCAGGTGAAACAGAAGGAATGGTTTTGCATCTGTGGAGCCGGATTAACCTTTCTCATCTTTTCTTTATCGAAGTTCCAGCTGCCGCACTACATCACCATCATCTTTCCTTTTTTCGCCATACTAACTGCTCAGTACTTCTACGGAATTGACCTGAAATCCGCGCGAATCATGAAATTCGTCCAGCTGTTTGTGATCACTGCAATGGTGCTGATCATCGGGGCACTGCATTACTTCTTTCGTCCGGAAAACACAGCCACTTCAACAACAGTCATAGTTCTGTTCTCGGCAGCGCTTGCTGTTTTCGTATGCTATCGTATCTCCGGAAGATATCAGATCCTGTATCTGGCCTGTGTAGCTGCATTTTTCGTCAATCTGTACTTCAACCTGGTTTATTATCCGAAGCTGGTGCAATATCAGGCCGACTGCATGGCGGCTTTTTACATCAACACGCACAACAAAGCCGGCCTCCCGGTTGTGCAAATTGAAAATGGAACCTCCCACGGGCTGGACTTTTACCTCAACCAAACCGCCGCGTCTTATGTCCCTGAGGATGTAAAACCTTTGCCAAAGGGTCCTTACTTGCTATTTGGAGATACGGAAGCAATTGAGCAGCTGAAGAAAAAAGGCTTGCAGGTACAGCCGCTAAAATCCTTTGAGCGTTTCCGGATCACGTTGGTCAATAAGAAATTCCTCAACAACGCTACCCGCCAGGAAGTTATTCAGTCTTCTGAACTGGTACTGGTAAAATAAGCAAGCCCGCAAGAAACAGATATCCACATGCTATATTTGTTTTGAGGTTTATTAACTTTGTTCAACAAAAAACTTGATTATGCAATACGATGTAGTTGTTATAGGTTCTGGTCCTGGTGGTTATGTTGGCGCAATTAGATGTGCTCAATTAGGCTTAAAAACAGCAGTTATAGAAAAGTACAAAACCTTTGGTGGTACCTGCTTAAATGTAGGTTGTATCCCTTCAAAAGCATTGTTAGACTCTTCCGAGCATTACCACAATGCGGCTCATTCTTTTACCCAGCACGGTATAGACCTAAGTGATCTTAAGGTAAACATGCCTCAGATGATCGCCAGGAAGAATGATGTTGTCGCACAGAATACAGCTGGTATTACTTACCTGTTCAAGAAAAATAAAATAGATAGCTTTCAGGGCGTCGGATCATTCGTTGATAAAAACACCATTAAGATCACAAAGGAGGACGGTACATCAGAGACCATCACTGCAAAAAATGTGATCATTGCTTCAGGCTCGAAGCCTACTTCATTGCCGTTTCTTCCGGTTGATAAAAAACGCATCATTACCTCGACAGAGGCATTGGAGATCAATGAAGTTCCTAAGCACCTGGTTGTGATCGGAGGCGGTGTCATCGGTCTGGAGCTCGGTTCTGTATATGCCCGTTTAGGTGCTAAAGTATCCGTAATTGAATTCCTTCCTTCCATCATTGCCACGATGGATGCCGGTCTCGGAAAAGAACTGCAGCGCGTACTTAAGAAATCCTTGGGCATGGAGTTCTATATGAATCATAAAGTTACTGGTGCTACTGTAGCTGGTGAAACGGTTACTGTTACTGCGGAGAATGCCAAAGGAGAACAGGTTAATTTCGATGCAGACTATTGCATCGTGGCCGTAGGCCGTACCGCCTATACAGAAGGACTTGGATTGGAGAACATCGGAATTCAAACGGAAAGAGGAAATAAGATACCGGTTAACGAACATTTGGAGACCACGGTACCGGGCGTATATGCTATTGGCGATGTGATTACAGGTGCAATGCTGGCACACAAGGCAGAAGATGAAGGTACCTATGTTGCAGAACGTATTGTAGGACAAAAGCCGCACATCAATTACAATTTGATCCCTGGCGTTGTATATACCTGGCCAGAGGTTGCTTCTGTCGGATTTACTGAAGAACAGCTTAAAGCAAAAGGAGCGAAGTACAAGACAGGATCATTTCCATTTAAAGCCAGTGGCCGTGCAAAAGCCAGTATGGATACAGATGGTTTCGTGAAAGTGCTTTCAGACGCCACAACAGATGAGATCCTGGGCGTTCATATGATTGGACCCCGTGCGGCAGATATGATCGCAGAAGCGGTTGTCGCCATGGAATTCCGTGCTTCAGCAGAGGATATTGCGCGCATTTGTCATGCACATCCAACCTATACAGAAGCATTCAGAGAAGCTGCTATGGCAGCAACAGAAAATAGGGCTATACACATTTAAGCGATAGCTTACTAAAATAAAAAACCCGGTATCACTACCGGGTTTTTTTATGCATTGGCGAATGTTAATGTTGGTGATCCAACTCGTATTCTTTCACTTCTTTATGTTCGTACGGTTCAACCATCAGTTCTTCTATGGTGATTCCTTTTTTATTGTAACCCATACGATCCAGTAGCCTGTCGAATATCAGATACATTACCGGAACAATAATCAGGGTAAGAAACAACGAACTTAATAGCCCCCCGATAATTACCCAGGCTAGTCCATTTTTCCATTCTGCACCAGCACCACTGGCTAGCGCAATTGGTAGCATACCAATAACCATCGCAATGGTCGTCATCAGGATTGGACGCAAACGTGCGTGGTTAGCCAAAATCAAGGCTTCAACCGTGTCCTTACCTTCTGCTTTCATCTGGTTTGTAAAATCCACCAGGATGATCGCATTCTTTGCCACCAATCCAATCAGCATGATCAATCCCAGAATGGTAAAGATGTTCAAGGCATTATTCGTTAGTGCCAAAGCAAGCAGGGCCCCGATAACGGATAGCGGAATCGAGAACATGACCACGAATGGATAAACAAAACTGTCGTATAGAGTTACCATGATCAGGTAAACCAGCAAAATTGACGATAGTAGAGCGATACCTAAAGTACCGAATCCTTCTCCCTGATTTTCGGCATCTCCACCCCAGACATAACTTACACCGATCGGTTTCTTCAAGGTACCGTCAGCCTCCTTTTTTTCCAGCGCTTCCTGGAATTCTGCAACGATGGTACCAGTAGGGCGTCCGATGGACTGTGCCTGCACAGATACCGAAGTACTCTTATCGCGGCGCTCCAACTGACTTGGTCCGGATCCCTGACGGATGTCTGCAAACTGTGACAACTTTACTTGCTGCCCGGTATTGTTGATGAAAATCAGGTTTCTTACGTCATCAATATTCTCGCGGTTAAATGCCTGATATTGTATGTTGATGTCGTATTCATATTCACCCTTCCGGAATTTACCATCCGTGTTACCACTGAAAGCAGTTTGCATCGTAACACCAACGGTTTGAAGCGTCAGCCCCAATGCAGCCATCTTATCGCGGTCTACCTGAACATTAATCTCCGGACTACCCGTTTCCACAGATAACTTGATCTCGGCAGAACCTTTAATTCCGGCAAGCACATCTTTTGCTGCATTTGCATATTTCATGGCACTATCCAGGTCAGATCCCATTACTACCAGTTCTATAGGGGCATTTTCTGCGATACCCAAAATACTGATCGGAACGGTCTTCACTTTTACGCCAACCAGATATTTCGCGAGTTCGCGGCTGACTTTCGTTGCGTATATACTTGCGTCATCGGCACGGTCCTTCCGGTCCACGAGACGAACGTTAATCTCCGATTTGTAAGCAGTTGCCTGAGTTGCCCCGAAGTTACCGCTGGCCTGTCCTACAGTGGTGATCATTTGAGTGATCTCCGGCTTTTTAGTTAAGAAAGCCTCTGCTTTCTGAGTGGCCAGGTTGGTCTGCTCAATGGATGCATCTTTTGGAAGCTCCAGTTGTACCAGGAATTCCCCTTTATCACTCTTCGGAAAGAACTCTGTACCAATGTAACCTGCAGGAATCAACCCGCATGATCCAAAGAACATCACCAGTACGATCAGGATCGTCTTGCCTTTGTTCGCCAGAGACCAGGTCAAAATACCCGAGATCCAATTGGTGAACTTATGCAGTTGTCTTTCGAACCACAAGATAAATCGGCCGAAAATGTTTTTTCCTTCAATGCGTTCCAGCTTTCCGAAACGGGAGGAGAGTAGAGGTACAATGGTAAAGGAAGCAACGAGTGACAATAAGGTCGCCATGATCACGACCACACAGAACTGCCTCAAAATATTCGATACCAACCCGGTAGTGATGGCAATTGGAAAGAACACGACAACAATCACGAGGGTGATGGAAACGACCGTAAACCCGATCTCGGCCGTTGCATCATAAGCCGCTCTAACCCGGTTCTTGCCCATTTCCATGTGCCTGTATATGTTCTCGAGTACCACAATGGCATCATCCACCAGGATACCAACGACGAGTGATAGCCCTAATAGAGACATGAGGTTCAGCGTAAAGCCAAACATTTCAATTCCTATAAAAGTGGCAATCAAAGATGCAGGAATGGATACCATTACAATTAACGCGTTCCGTAAACTGTGTAAGAAGAACAGCATCACGAATGCAACGAGAATAATCGCAAGTATTAAATCGTGTATTACCGCGTCTGCAGACTCCAGTGTAAATATGGAGCTGTCATTAACCACGCTGATGTTCAAGTTGTTCGCCTTGTAGTCGTTCATCAGGGTCGTGATGGTTTTATGCACACCCTCGCTTACCTCCACCGCATTCGCGTCAGATTGTTTGATAATTTGAATTGCGATTGCTCCCTTCCGGTCTACTCGCGCAAGTTTGTCCACCTCTTTCTGCCTGTCTTGTACATCTGCAACATCCTGCAGCCTGATCTGAGCGCCGTCTGCACCGGTGCTTACCACCAGGTTCCGGAGCTCTTCAACACTTTGGTATTTACCAGACAAACGGATCAGGATATCCTGATCGTGGGTTTTCACGCTTCCTGTAGGGAAGTCCAGGTTAGATGATAAAATTGCCTGCTGAACCTGCGGGATGGATAGGTTATACCCCTGAAGCCGGTCCGCAATCAGCCCAACCTGAATCTCACGTTCCTGACCACCAACAAGGTTCACCTGTGCGACCCCGTTT
>JARKUW010000145.1 GCA_029851965.1 Bacteroidota bacterium
TTTAAGCACGTTTCTTTCATCAGATTCATCTTTATACACCTTCTCTACCTTTTGTTCAAAGGCCTTAAGGTTCTCTTTGAGGGGATTCAGGATTGCATCCAGGTTGGTTTTGTTGCTTTCGGTGAACTTAGCTGTTTTTTCGTCCAGTATTTTGGCGGCGAGGTGTTCAAATTCAAGTTTAAATTTATGCTGGAGTTCGGCGAGATGCTGTTCCTGCTCCTGCTGCTTCTCGCGCTGCATGCGCAGCATTTCTTCCGCTTTGATCGCACGGCTGCGCTCCGCCATGAAGCCTTCCCTGAGATCCTTTAACTCATCTTCCAGGCGTTGTTTCTCCTCGCGATGCCAGTCTACGGCCTTCTGATTTTCTTTTTCTTTAAGTTCCATCAGACCGTTATCTTGCTGTTGCGGCTTCTTAACTTTCCAGATCAGTAGTATACATACAACGATAAGGAGCAGGATGATCAGATATTCCATTGCTAATATTTTTATTAATTATATGTTTTTATATTTTGTAATCACAAATATATTAGTAAAATGTTAAGTTTTCACTATAACTGCTTGCTGCTCTTACCGCCCGGAATGTTTATGCTAAGCTTAATAGTTGGGATACAATTATTTAGGGAACGCTTTTTGCGTAGTGTCTTCTGAAAAACATACTACCCTGAAATGGAATCCTATTTTATATTTATTATTCCTGTGCTGGTGATCAGTATGATTGTGCAGTGGAGGTTCAGAGCTAAATTTGCCAGGTATACGGAGATGCAACTCAGCTCCGGATATTCCGGAAAAGAGGTTGCGGAAAAGATGCTCTATGATCATGGCATTTTCAATGTGCGGGTAATGAGCACCGAGGGGCAACTATCGGATCATTACAATCCGGCAAATAAAACCGTTAACCTGAGTACAGATGTATTTCATGGAAGAAGCGTTGCTGCCGCAGCCGTTGCAGCCCATGAATGCGGGCACGCGATACAAGATACCCGCAGGTACGATTGGCTCCAGCTGCGCTCTGATATGGTACCCGTAGTGAGCCTCAGCTCAAACCTGCTTCAATGGATTATGATCATCGGGATTCTGCTGATCAGTTTTACAGGCAATCCGGCTGTTCTGGGCATTGGTGTTTGTGGACTGGCGTTGGTGACCTTATTCAGTTTGATTACGCTGCCTGTGGAGCTTGATGCTAGTAAAAGAGCACTCGCCTGGCTCAGGAGCAATCCCGACGTCATGCCGAATGATATGGAGCACCAGCAGGCAAAAGATGCACTCTGGTGGGCAGCAATGACCTATTTTATCGCCGCTATAGGCGCCCTGGGCAACCTGATTTACTATACAGGAATGTTATTTGGTAAAGAAAGAGGCTGAAGAAATGGGATTAGTTTAAACGGTATGGAACGATCAGTTGAAATTCGGGAATATCGACCGTAAAATGGGTATCATCAGCCAGGCGCACCATAGAATAGTTGCCGCGCATGCTGCCAATATCTGTGGTGATCTGACAGCCGGAAACGTAGGAATGACTTTCACCAGCCTCCAGAATCGGCTGAACACCGATTACCCCTTCTCCTTCCACTTCCTTCTGTGTACCGGCAGAGTCAAAAATAAACCACTGTCTGCGTAAAAGTTGTATGGTGTAATCAGAAAGGTTCTCTATTTCAATACGGTACGCGAACATATACTGATCGCTTGACGGATTAGAATACTCATCCTGATAGATCGTTTCGACCGAGATCTTAATACCTTGCGTGATGGCTGTAATCATTGTGGACTGTTTAAAGTATTGGTTTTCAAAAATTAAGCCATTTCAGAGATTGGCTCAATATTATGATATTTATCTGCCACTTCGTCTAAAATACTGTGAATGGTTGCTATATTTTCCTCTTTTACGAGCAGCATCCGGTACGGTTTAAAGTCTGGCAAACCTTTGAAATAGTTTGCATAATGGCGGCGCATTTCAAATATACCGACGCGGTCTCCTTTCCATGCCAATGACTTCTCAAAGTGGGTACGGCAGACATTTACCCGTTCTTCTACCGTTGGGCCTGCGAGCAGTTCACCGGTATTGAAGAAGTGTCTGATTTCCCTGAAGATCCATGGGTAACCGATGGCAGCCCTGCCGATCATGATCCCATCAACTTCATATTCCATCCGCCAGTTGGCCGCTTTCTGCGGACTGTCTACGTCCCCGTTACCGAAAATGGGTATCTTAATCCTTGGATTCCGTTTGATCTCGCGGATCAGGTGCCAGTCGGCAACACCTTTATACAATTGTGCCCGGGTACGGCCATGGATGGTGAGGGCCTGAATGCCGACATCCTGCAGCCGTTCTGCCACCTCATAAACATTTTTGGTGTTGTCATCCCAGCCCAGACGTGTTTTAACCGTTACCGGCAGGTGTGTTGCGTTCACCACGGCTGCCGTCATTTTAACCATCTTATCGATGTCCTGCAGCAGGCTTGCTCCTGCTCCTCTGCAGGCCACATTTTTCACCGGACAGCCATAATTGATGTCGATCAGATCCGGGTTTGCCAGCGATGCAATTTCGGTTGCTTCCCGCATGTGGTCGATCTCACTGCCGAAGATCTGGATGCCAATCGGGCGCTCATATTCGAAGATGTCGAGCTTCTGACGGCTCTTTGCGGCATCACGGATCAATCCCTCCGAAGAGATAAACTCGGTATACATCATGTCTACCCCACTTTGTTTACAGACAAAGCGGAATGGCGGATCACTAACGTCTTCCATTGGAGCCAGCAGCAGCGGGAAATCTCCCAGATCAATATTTCCTATCTTTACGGACATTTTTCTATCTTCAAACTAGATTAAAGTGCAAAGGTACAAATAATACAAATAATGGATTTTATTCAACGCTACAAAGAAGAAAATAGTGCTTATGTACAACTACTTATCCTTACGGGGTATGCACTTGCCGGAACCATCGTTTGTACCCTGCTGGGCCTGATTATCCTGATTGGGATGTATGGAATGCAGGTTTTGACCGAGCCTGGAAACCTGATCGGTGAGGATCTCCGCTATTTAAACGGGATCAAAATCGTGCAGATCATTACGTCTATCGGCCTTTTTCTGCTCCCCCCGCTGTTTCTTGCCTGGACGGAGCGCCGGAAAGTAGGTGAATTCTACGCCTTCAATAAGCCAGTGCTGACGACACTGCTGCTGGTATTTCTGATCATGCTGTTTTCCATGCCCATGATGGAGTATATCGCGGTTCTGAATCAGAAAATGTCCCTTCCGGACTGGATGAAACCCATTGAAAACTGGATGCGGCGGAAGGAAGATGAGGCGGCCCGGATGACGGTCTTGTTTTTAACCGTAAGGAGTCCGGCTGACTTTATCGTTAACCTGATTATGATTGCTTTGATCCCGGCAATTGCCGAGGAATTGATGTTCCGGGGCGGTATTCAGCGCTCTTTTATGAAAATGTTTAACAATCACCATGTGGCGATCTGGATCACCGCATTTATATTCAGTGCCATCCATTTTCAATTCTTCGGGTTCTTCCCGCGCCTGTTATTGGGTGCCCTTTTTGGATATATCTACTTCTGGACAAAAAGCTTGTGGTATACCATGTTCGCCCATTTCCTGAACAACGGATATGCCGTATGCATGGCCCTGTATTTTCAGAAACACAACATCCCATTGGATTCTACCGAAAATAGCATGAACTTTCATTGGTATGGATATGCACTTAGCTTTATCTTTACGGCCTTGATGATCTACTTTTTCAAACAAATGAAGCCGCTAAATGGAAAACAACTGGACTAAAGTATACACCACAGAGAACCTGTATACTGCCGAAATTATGAAGCAGGCGCTGATCGAAAATGGAATTCCGGCAGTGGTACTGAATAAGCAGGATTCATCCTACAAGAGCTTCGGTTTGCTGACCGTAATGGTCCATCAGGAGGATTTTGATACGGCAATAGAATACATTGTACAAAACAATTTGAATGAAAACTAGGGCAATAACTGCATTTTTCTTTACCCTGGTGATGCTTGGGTCGTTCTTCCTGGGTGGAGATGTATTTACCGTCTTTTATCTGCTGTTGAGCCTGGCTGCCCTGAATGAGTTCTATGTGCTGGTGAAAACGGCAGGCATACGCCCCAATAAGGTTCTGGGATTGATCACTGGATTTTTACTGTTTGGCTATATTGCCGCATTTCCTTTCTTTCCATTTGATACCCGATACTTGCTACTGGGTGTGCCCATTGGGTTATTTATCTTCATTTCCGAGCTGTATCGTAAGGAAAAAAGTCCTTTCAGCAACATTGGATATACCTTTCTCGGGATCATATTTGTCATAATTCCCTTTGCTTTTTTCTATGCTTTGGGATTTTTGCTGGACACAACCTACAATTTTCACCTGCCGCTGGCCTTTATGCTGATGCTCTGGGCAAGTGACACGGGCGCCTACCTGTTCGGCAGAAAGCTTGGAAAAACCAAGCTGTTTGAGCGGCATTCGCCCAAGAAGACCTGGGAAGGTTTTGGCGGTGGAATCCTGATGAGCGTACTGGTTGCGGTCATTGTATCCTTTCTTTTTACGGAGATTTCACTACCGGTATGGGCGGGAATGGCAGTGCTGATCGTTAGCTTCGGAACATTGGGCGACCTGGTGGAATCCATGCTGAAAAGAAGCCTTGATGTTAAGGATTCCGGTACCCTGCTTCCAGGTCATGGAGGGCTGCTGGACCGGTTTGACGGCTTGCTGATTGCGGCCCCGATGGTTTATGTCTACCTCTTTCTGCTGGTAAAATAGATTTATTGATGTGAGATGCGGTTTATTCTTACCACATCCCACGGTAAGACTGATCTCTCAAAGGCTTTAACAGGTACTCCAGCCCATTTAATTTGATTTCATAAAGCGTACCGAGCATTTCTCCAAGCTTGCCGGCTGGAAAGCCTTTTGAATGGTACCACACCAGGTAAGGTTCGGGCAGATCACATATGATCCAGCCCTTGTACTTCCCAAAAGGCATTTTCATGGTCACCAGGTCTTTCAATTGTTCGGGATTCATGTTGCAGCGTTAACGGATAACCATTTCTAACATTTCTATCGCCTCATCGATTGTTTTCAGGTTCTCAAAAGCAATTCGCAGGCTGTCTTTGACCTCTTTGAGGTTGCATAACCTTGGGTGGATCTGGGCAAAATGAAGCACCTTATTGAACATAACAGAGTCAAAGAAGGAAGATTGCTTGTCGGCAATGAAATAACCCCTTAAAACGCCCTTCTTGTAGCTCACTTTCTCAAAGGCAAGCTTCTTGGCTACCCACTGCAGCCGGAGTACCTTAAGCATCGTATTTACCGGCTTTGGAATGGGGCCGAAGCGGTCCCTGAGCGACTTTTCAAAGGCCGCAAGTTGAGTCTCGTTCTCTATTTTCGACAACTCGGTATATAGGTTGTATCTTTCTGTGATGTTGGTGACGTAGTCGTCCGGTATGAACAGCTCCAGGTCGGTATCGATCTGGGTGAACGTTACAAACGGACGTGCGGCTTCATCCTTAAACAGGTCTTTAAACTCATCGCCTTTCAGTTCCTGGATGGCCTCATCGAGGATCTTGTGGTACATTTCAAAGCCGATTTCGGCAATAAAGCCACTTTGCTCAGCTCCTAGTAGGTTTCCGCTACCGCGGATATCCAGATCCCGCATGGCGATGTTGAAGCCGCTGCCAAGGTCTGAAAACTCCTCGATGGCACTCAGTCGCTTGCGCGCTTCGTTGGTTAACGTAGATAGCGGTGGGCTCAGCAGGTAGCAGAATGCCTTCTTGTTGGAGCGGCCTACCCTTCCGCGCATCTGGTGCAGATCGCTCAACCCGAACATGTGGGCATGATTGATGATGATCGTGTTTGCATTGGGTATATCCAATCCGGCCTCAATGATGGTGGTAGCCACCAGCACATCTTTATCGCCGTTAATGAAGTCCAGCATGACATCCTCCAGTTGATCCCCGTCCAGCTGCCCGTGGGCGATGCCGATCCTTGCTTTCGGTACAAGGGTCTGGATGAGTCCGCCGAGTTGCGGAAGGTCATGCACGCGGTTGTGGATGAAAAACACCTGTCCGCCCCTGTCCAGTTCAAATTGTACCGCTTCTTGAATCAGTTTGTCGTTAAACACGTGCAGCTCGGTGTTCACGGCCTGCCGGTTTGGTGGCGGGGTGCTCATGATGGAGAGGTCCCTAGCCCCCATTAGCGAGAAATGCAGGGTTCTCGGGATCGGTGTGGCGGTAAGCGTAAGCGTATCTACATTGACCCGCAAGGCCTTTAACTTCTCTTTGGAACTTACCCCAAACTTTTGTTCCTCATCAATGATCATGATGCCCAGGTCCTTAAACTTCACATCCTTGCTGAGCAAACGGTGGGTACCAATCACAATATCCACCTTTCCTTCTGCCAGACGTGCTAGCGTCTCTTTTACCTGTTTATTGGTCTTGAAACGGTTGATGTAGTCGATCGTACAGGGAAAGTCCTTTAAACGGCCTGAAAATGTCTTGTAATGCTGCAGGGCGAGGATGGTTGTAGGCACCAACACAGCGGCCTGTTTTCCGTTGGCCACCGCTTTGAAAGCTGCCCGGACGGCGATCTCTGTTTTGCCGAAACCAACGTCCCCGCAGACCAGTCGATCCATGGGATAAGGTGCTTCCATATCCTTTTTGACGTCCTGAGTTGCTTTTTCCTGGTCAGGGGTATCCTCATAAATGAAAGAAGCCTCGAGTTCGGTCTCCAGGTAGCCGTCGGGGTCCATTGCAGTACCCACCTGCGCTTTCCTTAAAGCATAAAGCTTGATCAGGTCGCGGGCAATATCTTTAACTTTTTTTTTAGTGGTTTTTTTTAGCTTATCCCAGGCCTCTGTACCCAGCTTATTCATCTTGGGTGCAGTACCTTCCTTGCCGCTGTACTTGGCAATGCGATTCAGCGAATTGATGTTAACGTACAGCAAATCATTGTCTGCATACACCAGACGGATCATTTCCTGGGTCTTTCCATTCACTTCAACCTTCTCCAGACCGGCATATTTACCGATCCCATGATCAATATGGGTTACAAAGTCGCCGGGTTTGAGGTCTCTCAGCTCTTTGAGCGTAATCGCCTGGCTGCGCTGATAGCCTCTTTTCAGCTTGTATTTGTAGAATCGATCGAAGATCTGGTGGTCGGTATAGCATGCCAGATGTTGCTGCGCGTCAATAAAGCCTTCCCGCAGGGAGATGTTTACCGGTGTAAACTTGGCGCTTTTATCCAGATCATCCAGAATCGCATAGAGGCGTTCGGTCTGCTTTGCGGAAGAAGAAAAGATGAAGTTGTGGATGCCTTGTTTTTCATTTTCCTTAATGTTGTGGATCAGGAGATTGAAATCCTTGTTGAAGGAAGGCTGCGGTTTCGTGTCGAAGGGTATCACATGTTCCGTTTTGTAGAAAAACTGTTTACCAAACTCAACCAGGGGAAAATCCTGTACGATATCGGCAATCATTTTCTCATCTGAGAACCCAAACTTCGGGTCTATCCAATCGGAATTCTCGTGTTTTTCTTTTAACGGCAGTGCTTTCCAAAGTTCCACGGCTTTCTTGTATCCGGCTTTTACGATGTCGAGGGTGAATTCGACGTCTTTGAACCAGAGCTGGGTATCTTTGTCGATATAATCCAGCAGGCTGATGTTGCTTTCTGTCAGGTATTTAGACTGCACGTTCGGGATGATCGTCAGCGACTTCACATCATCAATGGAAAGCTGACTTTCAATCTCGAAGGTACGTATGCTTTCAATCATGTCGCCAAAAAACTCTATCCGGTAAGGATGGTCATTGGAGAACGAGAAAATGTCTACAATACCTCCACGGATGGAAAACTGACCGGGTTCATATACGAACTCCGTACGTTCAAATTCATATTCAATCAGGAACTCGTTGATGAAATCAATACTGAGTTTGGCGTTGACAGCGATCTCCAATGTGTTTTTTTCCAGCACCGAGCGATCAATCACCTTTTCGGAAAGTGCTTCCGGGTAGGTGACCACAATCTTACCATACTCGGAGTCGTGGTTTAATGTGTTTAGCACCTCTGCCCTGCCCAGAACGTTCGCCGTGTCGACTTGGGTAAAATCAAAACCCTTCCGGTATGAGGATGGAAAAAGCATGACCTGACTGTCCAGGAGACTCTCCAAATCGCCGACAAAATACGCGGCTTCTTCGCGGTCCGGGAGAATGAAAAGCTGGGGTTTATGAAGTAGAAAATAGGTAGCGATCGCAATGGTGGCATCAGCGGAACCAACCAGGCCTTTTAGCTGTATTTTGGTTCCTTTTCCCATATTCAGGGCTTTTGCCAGCTCGACTACACGCTCATCAGTCTTATATTTATTGAGAATTTCGCGGATGTTCACACACAAATGTAAGATTTAAGATCTTCTGTTATGTAACAAAAAACGCATTATTGGCTCTAAAACAAAAACCAAATATGAAATTCCAGAATCGTATACCGTATGAGTTGCTTTTTTGGATCTTTGCGCTGCTCTTGCTCGCAGGGGCGGATCCCGGGCGGGAAGCGGCCGCAGATCATTTTACGCTTTGCCCCCTGGCCACCTGGGGTTTTACCTGGTGCCCGGGCTGCGGAATTGGCCGTTCGATCGCTCATCTGTTGCACGGACACGTAAAGGAGAGCTGGAATTACCATTGGTTTGGCCTGCCGGGACTGCTGATTATTTGTTTTCGGGTATATACTTTGATAAAACTGGAATTGAGGAAAAGAATTAAAGAGAAGGAGAAAAATTATGTTTGATTCACCGTTTATGACCCTGCCGGGTATCACACCCCAGGAATTTTCATACTTGCAGGCCGCAACTACGGGATTTAGTGATCAACAACTGCGGGGATTTCTGATGATCTATGGCGGAAAAAGAAGAAATCCAGACGATATGCTGCTGTATTGTATACTCGGGTTCTTTGTTCCCGGACTGGGCAGATTTCTGGTTAACCAGATCGGCATGGGGGTACTGTACTTCTTCACCCTGGGCTTGTGCTTTATCGGGACAATTATCGACCTCATCAACTATAAAAGCCTCGCTTATGAGTACAACCAGCGGATGGTTTTTGAAAGTTTACAGATGGTACGGATGGGAACTTTGTAGATTTGGGGATGAAACTAGCTGCATTGACAAAACACCTGGAGCAACTTGCACCGCTGAACTACCAGGAAGACTATGACAACGCCGGTTTAATCGTTGGTGATGAAAACCAGGAGGTAACGGCTGCGCTGGTGGCGCTGGATTGTACAGAAGCGATCGTGGATGAAGCCATTGTGCAGCATTGCGACCTCATCATCACCCACCACCCCATTGTGTTTAAAGGGCTTAAAAAGCTGAATGGAAAGACCTATGTAGAACGCGTGATCCTGAAGGCGATCCGCCACGGCATTGCTTTATATGCGATTCATACGAATCTGGACAGCGTCGATAACGGCGTGAACAAGGTCATATGCGACCGCCTGGGTATCCAGAACCCCATCATCTTAAATCCAAAATCCGGAATTCTCAAAAAGCTCGTCACCTTCTGCCCGGTTGCGCATGCGGAGAAAGTCAAAGACGCCTTGTTTTTAGCTGGTGCAGGCAATATATCCAATTACAGCGACTGCAGCTTTAATGTTCAGGGACAGGGCACATTCAAGGCCAGTGCAACCAGTAATCCTTTTGTCGGTGAGAAAGGTTCGAGACATCAGGAAGAAGAAATCAGGATAGAGACGATCTTTAAGGCGCAGGAAGAGAGGAAGATCCTGCTGGCTTTGTTTGAAAACCATCCCTATGAGGAAGTGGCTTACGACATCTACCCGCTTGACAATAAGTTAGGCAGCGTCGGCTCCGGAATGGTGGGGTGGCTTAGTGAGGAGATGGACGGCGTGGATTTTCTGGCGATGGTGAAGCGGCAAATGAATGCTTCCGTCATCCGGCACACTGCCATTCTGCCGAAGAAAATCAGAAAAGTAGCCGTATGTGGAGGGTCAGGAAGTTTTCTCTTAAAGAATGCGATTGCGGCAGGCGCAGATGCCTTCGTAACCGCGGATTTTAAATATCATGAATTCTTCGATTCGGAACAAAATTTGATGATCACAGACATTGGACACTTTGAAAGTGAACAGTTTACATCTCATTTGTTGATGGATATTATTAGAGAAAAATTTCCTAACTTTGCAATCCGTTTAACGGAGCATAATACAAACCCCATAAATTACTATTTTTAATGGAACAAACTGTAGAGCAAAAGCTAAAAGCTTTATACGAATTACAAACCCTTCATACAAAAATCGATAAGATCCGTCAAATCCGTGGTGAATTACCAATGGAAGTGGCTGATTTAGAAGATGAGGTTGCTGGATTAGAGACCCGTATACAAAAAATTAAAAGTGAACTGGACGATACGGAAGACGATATTGTTAACCGTAAAAATATGATTAAAGAGGCTCAGAACCTGATCAAGAAATACGAGACCCAACTTAAAGACGTTAAAAACAATCGCGAATACGATGCTTTAACCAAAGAAGTGGAGATTCAATCTTTAGAGATTCAGGTTTGTGAGAAAAAAATAAGGGAATATGGCTTCGACATCGCTTCTAAAACAGAAGTGTATGAGAAAGCGTTAGCGGATCTGGATTCCAGAAAGAATGACCTGGAGATCAAACGTAACGAACTGCAAACCATTACTGCAGAGACGGAAAAAGACGAACAGGCACTGACCAAAAAAGCAGAAAAAGCAGAAACCTCGATAGAGGAAAGACTTCTAACCGCTTACGGGCGTCTGAGAAGAAATGCAAACAATGGCCTTGCTGTTGTTACCATTGATCGCGATTCCTGCTCCGGATGTTTCAACCAGATTCCTCCTCAGCGGCAATTGGATATCCGTCAACGCAAGAAAATCATCGTGTGTGAACACTGCGGAAGAATCCTGGTAGACGAAGCGCTGACACAAGAAATGGCAACGGTATAAATCAAAATAATACGCATAAAAAAAGCGATTAGAGAACTTCTAATCGCTTTTTTTATGCGCTGTAATTCGATAAAGTATGTGCTGTAAAGGGATAAATTACGGCCTGTAATGCGGTAAATGACTAGAACCGGTATACAAAGGCATTGATGTGCATTCCTGCGCCTACAGAGGCGAAAACGGCATATTCTCCTTTGTTTATCTTGAAGCCGTCTACACGCTCCTTACGTACCAGATCCAATAGCGTCGGAATGGTAGCTACAGAACTGTTTCCCAACCAGGAAATGGTCATTGGAACCAGATTTTCCGGAACGGTATCCAGGTCATACAACTTGAATAAGCGCTTCATAATGGCGTGGTCCATCTTTCCGTTTGCCTGGTGTATAAACACCGTCTTGATGTCTGTGATATGCAGTCCGGCTTTATCAATGGCCTTCTTTACGATCTGAGGGACGTTGATCACCGCAAACTCGTATAACTTCCGGCCGTTCATCTTTAAATATGCATTCTCGCGGTTGTGCTCCGGATTATTGCTCTTACCCATAATCAGCAGGTTGCCATAGTTAACGGCGTAAGACTGGGTTTTGTGTGCGAGCATGCCGACTGGTTCTTCCGATGCTTTGGCTTCCATAATAACTGCTCCGGCACCATCAGAAAAGATCATGCTGTCGCGATCATGCGGATCAATGATGCGTGAAAGCGTCTCTGAACCGATAACCATCACCCGTTTGGCATCACCGCTCTGAAGGAGGTAGTTTGCCTGAATGCAGCCCTGTACCCATCCCGGGCAGCCGAAAATAAGGTCGTACGCCACACAATCGGGATTCAGAATGCCAAGGCGTTGTTTTACTTTGGCTGCCAAAGATGGCAGTATATCCATCCGGTTGCTACCAAGAAGGACATCGCCAAAATTGTGACAAAAGATAATGGTATCCAGGGATTCCTGGTCTATGCCTGCATCCGCTATGGCTTTCTGTGCCGCAACGGCTGCCATATCACTGCTGACCATATTGTCGTCAATGTAGCGCCTTTCGGTGATCTCTGTTATCTCTGAAAATTTACTGATTATCTCTTGAATATCCTTGTCCAGCTTTAAGCCATTTTCGTAGAAAGCGGACTCGAGAAAGGAGTTTCCATGTATTACATTGTCTGGTATATAACTTCCAGTACCTATAATAGTGGAGTATAAAGGGGTTTTATCGACCATTTTGAACCGTATACTGTTTTGGTATAACGTTTAAAATTAAGGTAATTTTATTTAAAATACAAATTAAGAGAAATCATCCACTAAAAAAACGAACAATTTCTTAGGGCCATGAGCGCCAAGGACTAACGTTTTTTCGATATCAGCTGTCCTGCTCGGACCAGTGATGGTGCTGATCATTGTTGGGATGTCATTGCCGTATTTGGTTTTGATCAGCTGAAAAGCATCTTTCAAATCCAGGACAAGCTGCCCAGTGCGGGCAATTACAATGTGATGATGGGGGAAAATGCTCAGCCGGCGGCCTGCAGCACTCTTATTGGAGACCATTACCGAGCCGTTACGGGCTACTAAGGCCTCGCAGAGGGTTATTCCAACCTCTGCCATTTCAAAGTCCTTGTCGGTCTCGTAAAAGGGGAAGCCATACTCACCCAGAAGTTCCTGCAACTCAGGCTCCCAGCAGTAGATCTTTCTCCATTTAAACTTGTCGGCAAGCTCCAGGATATTCTCTACGAAGTCGATCCCGTTTTCACAGAAAATGAAATTACCGGATACCAGGGTCAGTTCCTCGGCAAACATCACCTCCAGGAGTTCCTCGTTTTTCTTGTAAACCGGAGACTCTTCTAAATTAAGATAAGGAATGTCCCTCTTTTCCAGAAGGGCCTTCCTTATCTTTTTTAACATTAACTCTTTTGAAGAGATATTTTCCTGCATATATTAAATGGATTTTTCCACTTATCTAACGATATACTGGCAGATCAAAATCTATGATTTTGACTCTGCCGGATTGATAATTGCGGTTGGATCAGTTGTTTCTCCTACACCTTCATGCACCAATCCTTCTGCTGCAGGCGTCTGGTCACCAGTACCGTTTACGAACTCATCGTAAGTAGTGCGGTTATCAAACGGGCGTTTACCCAAGATTTCTTCCAGGTCAGCCTGGAACAATATCTCTTTCTCCAATAGCTTCTGCGCCAGTTTTTCAAGACCTTCTCTCTTTTCAAGAAGGAGTCTTTTGGTCGCATCATACGCATCAGATATAATCTTACGAACTTCCAGGTCAATCATCTCAGCGGTTTTATCCGAGTATGGTTTACTGAAGTTGTATTCGTTCTGCGGATCATGGAAAGACACATTACCAATCGTAGCGTTCATACCGTATATGGTCACCATGGCATAAGACAGCTTGGTAATTCTTTCCAGGTCATTCTGTGCACCGGTAGATATTTTTCCGAAGACAATATCTTCCGCCACACGGCCACCCAAAGTCATACACATACCGTCTGTAAGCTGCTCTGTAGTGTACAAAAACTGCTCCTTAGGCAAATACTGTGCATACCCCAATGCGGCTACACC
>JARKUW010000177.1 GCA_029851965.1 Bacteroidota bacterium
GAACCTGATGAATGCCTATACGTGTACAGAGTGCGGAAGATGTACTGCATCCTGCCCGGCCAACATCACCGGAAAGCTGCTCTCGCCACGTAAGATCATGATGGATACCCGCGACCGTGCAACGGAAGTCGGCAACAACATAGATAAAGCAAAGAAAGGTGAAACCGTTACTGGCTTCGACGATGGCAAATCGTTATTAGATACTTACATCAGCCGCGAAGAGATCTGGGCCTGCACCAGTTGCAATGCCTGCGTGGAAGCTTGTCCGGTGAACATTGACCCGCTATCTATTATCATGGACCTTAGACGTTACATCGTTATGGAAGAGTCGCAGGCACCAGGCAGCCTGAATACCATGATGAGTAATGTAGAAAACAACGCGGCGCCATGGAAATATGCGCCTGCAGACCGCTTTAACTGGGCAAACAAAGGCTGATAGCCAATTGAATACAGGCTGATAAAGCCAACAAATTGAATCAAGATACACATACATACTTGCGCTGAAGATGACTGAGCAATTGAATTTTACAGTACCAACAATGGCAGAAATGATTTCCAGGGGCGAAGAACCGGAAATCCTATTTTGGGTAGGCTGCTTCGGAAGTTATGATGAACGTGCGCAGCGGACCACCCGCGATATCTGCAAGATCCTGCACCATGTGGGCATTAAGTTTGCCGTACTCGGAACGGAAGAAAGCTGCACCGGCGACCCGGCGAAACGCGCAGGAAACGAATTTCTTTTCCAGATGCAGGCCATGACCAACATCGAGGTCCTGAATGGCTACAACATCAAAAAGATCGTAACCGGCTGCCCGCATTGTTTCAACACCATAAAAAATGAATATCCGGGATTGGGCGGCACATACGAGGTGATCCACCACTCCCAACTGATCCAGCAGCTGATCGACGAGGGCAAGCTGAAAGCGGAAGGTGGCGAAAGCTTCAAAGGGAAGAAAATCACTTTCCATGATCCGTGTTACCTCGGGCGCGCAAATGGCGTCTATGAAGCACCGCGTGCGGCACTGGAGATGCTGGATGCACAACTTGTAGAGATGAAACGCTGCAAATCCAATGGTTTATGCTGCGGCGCCGGTGGCGCCCAGATGTTCAAAGAACCGGAACCGGGAAAAAAAGACATCAACGTAGAACGAATAGAAGAAGCTTTGTCGCTTAATCCGTCCATCGTGGCAACCTCCTGCCCTTTCTGCATGACCATGCTGAATGATGGCGTGAAGGTTAAGGAACAGGCAGAAAACGTAGCGGTTCTGGACATCGCTGAAATTACCGCAAGAGCAAATGGATTGTAACAACCTCTTCATCACCTCCCTGAACTCAGGCAGCAACGGCAATTGCTACTATGTTGGAAACGACACAGAAGCGGTGCTGATCGATGCTGGTATTTCCTGCAGGGAGATTGAAAAGCGGATGCTGCGCCTGGGTCTTTCCATGAAGAAGGTGAAGGCGCTGTTCATTTCCCATGAGCACTCGGATCACATCAAAGGGGTGTGCACCCTGGCGAAGAAATACCGCCTGCCGGTGTACATCACGCCGGGAACACTGAACAATTGCAGGTTTACGCTGGATGCGGCACTGGTCCGCAACCTCGAAAGCCACTCGACCGTACAGGTAGGGAGCCTGCTGGTAAAATCTTTCCCGAAGATCCACGATGCCTGCGAGCCGCACAGCTTTATGGTTTCCTGCGGCGATACGCGGGTGGGCATATTCACGGATCTGGGTGCCGTTTGTGAGGAGCTTAAGAGTCACTTCAAGCAATGCAATGCGGCGTTTCTGGAAGCGAATTATGATGAAGACATGCTGAATAATGGCAGTTATCCGTATTTCCTGAAGAGAAGGATCAGCGGCGGCAGCGGTCACCTGAGCAACAGGGAGGCGTTGGAGCTGTTCAGAACGCACAGACCGGCGTACATGAGCCATCTGCTCCTGGCACATTTGTCGCGCGACAACAATAGTATGGAGCTGGTAAAAGACCTGTTTGAACTTCATGCGGAGGGCACCGAGATTGTAGTGGCGTCGAGGTATGAGGAAACGGGTGTATATGTTATTTCTTCAGACCCGCCTGCATCGACAGAAAAGCCTTTGCAAAGGCGTTCAGATCTTCCGCTTCAATATTCTTTAGAGGTATAGTCATTACCGAGGCCATACTATCCAGATCCCCTTCTTTCGTGTTGTACGTTTGTACGATCACATCATCACCTATCGTGTGTATTACCAGGTCACCAGCATTGACCTTCCCAAGGTAATCGAGGTCCTTGAATCTGATCAGATTTAAGGAGAAATATTCTATTTTTCCATTTTCGAAGAAGCGTTTGTACCTGCAAAATCCGGTACCGGTGACATTCAGCTCACAACGGTCTATTCCGGATGCTTCCCGGCCGGGATCATAGTGATCAACCAGCGCCTTTTGCAGGTATATTGCTTCCTCATTTAATAAATCCACGCTAGAGAAAGCGAAAAAAGCGATTGTTGCTGATAAAAAAATCAACATTTTTAAGCGAACTGTAAACTTTTTCATCCGTTTAGGATTTATATATCCTAATTTAAATAAAATACTAAATTTGTGATATGAGTTTTTCTCCACAATCAAGAGTTTGGGTTTACCAAAGTGACCGTGAATTCACTGCTTCAGAAGTAGCTGAAATTCAACAGAAGCTGACTGCTTTCACCAATCAGTGGCAAGCGCATGGACAACCTTTGAAAGCAAAGGCTGAGGTGCTGTACAACTTCTTTATCGTTTTTACCGTCGATGAGGCTTCAGCAAGTGCAACAGGCTGCTCCATTGACTCCTCGGTACGGATATTGAAAGAGATTGAACAAACTTACCATGTTGACCTGTTTAACCGGTTCAATATGGCCTACAAAGTGGGCGATAAGATTGTGGCGACAAGCAAAGAAGACTTCGAGACCTTGATCAGCATCAAAAAAGTTACGCCGGAAACGACCGTTTTCAATAACCTGGTGCAAACCCTGGGCGAGTTCCAGAGCAAGTGGGAAGTTCCCTTTGCAAATAGCTGGCACAGCTCTGTATTTGCACATTTACTATAATTACATCCTATTACCGACACCAATTTCCCATGTATACAAGCGCCTGGAGCCCTCAAAGCCCAGGCGTTTTTAGTTGGCACCCATGGTCTAAAAGACTGAAAGCATTGTACTTGTTACAATTGCAGGCTTGCAATTTTCTGTCATAAGTTCTACTTTACGGAAACAACCTATTTACCTGCATTGCAAAACCATTTGCCAGGCTAAAAAGAAACAACTGTAATTAAAGAATTAAAGACATGAAAGACAACCGGAGAGATTTCATCAAGAAAAGTACTTCTCTTGCTGCAGCACTATCCCTTGGCGGTGTGTACGGCGCTGTGGCCAATCCTATGGAACATACCCTGGATGCCAAAGCCGCGCGTGCCTTTGAAAGGGACGCTGGAATCAAGTTCGCACTGGCATTTTGGGCCGGACCTACTTCACCCCGTGTGCCCTTTGCGCAGCAAATGGACGTACTCCATGCCGTTGGGGGCGTTCAAAGGATCGACGGCTTGAAACCCTGGGATCCGAAGGCGATCGCAGCAACAAAACAGGCCTGGGAAAAGCTGGGCATGAAATGGACTGTTGTAGAAGGACCTCCGGCCCTTGGTGAACAAACCAAACTGGGTTTAGCGGGCCGCGATGAGGAGATTTCAAACTTCATCACCTTCATGAAAAATCTGAAACAGCATGGAGATGTGGACGTGATCTGTTACAACTGGATGCCTGTAATAAGCTGGGCCAGAACAGAAATGGCGGGCCAGGGACGTGGTGGAGCGTTGGTCACAGGTTTTGATAATGAAAAGGTTAAGAACAAGCCCTTGACGAAGTATGGTGAGGTTTCTAAGGCGGAACTGTGGAAAAACCTGGAGTATTTTCTAAAGGCAGTAGTGCCGGAAGCAGAAAAAATAGGCATGAACCTCTCCTTGCACCCCGATGATCCACAGGTGCACAGCATCCAGGGAATCTCCCGGATCATGAATACGGTCGAAAACTTTGACCGGATGTTAAACCTGGTGCCAAGCAAATACAGCGGCCTCACCATGTGTCAGGGTAATTTTGCTTTGATGGGTGCAGACATTCCAAAACTGATCAGACGATGGGGTTCCAAGATCAACTTTGTTCACTTCAGGAATGTTCAGGATCAGAGTGGTGTGTTGCCAAGCACCAAGTTTACAGAGGTATTTCATGATGAAGGGCAGATTGATATGTACGAGGCCATGAAGGCTTACTATGACATCGGCTTTAAAGGCACCATGCGTCCGGATCATGTACCAACCATGTTCGGCGAAGAAAACACAAGTCCGGGGTACATGACGCTCGGTACTTTATTCGCCATTGGATATATGCGTGGGCTGGCAGAATCAGTGGCCAAGAATGGAAGCAGAAAAGCCTAAATAGCAGACATAAAAAGCTGCTGCAGGAAATCCTGCAGCAGCTTTTTATTAAATCGCCGATACTTGTTCAATCCGGTACCGCCTTACGCCCTCCGGCATTTCCCAGGGAACCTCGGTGCCTTCCGGGTATCCGATTAGCGCCAGGCCGATTGGCGACAAGATGGATTCTGTCTTGTTCTTTTTCCGGGCCTTATCGGGCGCAACAAAGGTGAGTGTAAACGTCTCGTTTGAATCCAGGTCGGTCAGGCGGACGCTCCTGTTGATGTCCACGACATTATCGGGAAGCTGGTTCCGCAAGACCTGTTGGGCATTTCTCAGCTGTTCGACCAGCTTTGCTTCGTTAAAAGGTGCTAACTTCTTTCGCCTGATCTGATCTTTCAAAAGGTCGAACATTCCGGTTGTCAGGATAATGGATCCTGTACTGGCTGTTGTTGTTTCTGCTGTTGTGCTCATACGTAATTTGTTTAAATTGTAAGTATTTCTGTTCGTTGTGTATTTGGGTGATCATGACATTAAGAAGGTCAATTCATACGGCTCAGTGATGGCCAGCTGTCTTTGTAGCTGGCATTTCCCGGGAAATAGATATCCGAGAAACTCCTGGTGTGGCAGGAATCTACTTTTCTGAAAATTTTAGCCGGGTCGATCTCCGACAATTTCCCGTATCCACATGCTTCCAGAAGCTTTACTGTTGCATCGAGCGTCTTTTGATGATAGTTGGCCACTCTGACACGTTTATCTGATACATCAAGTCCAAATGCACGCGCTTTGTCTTGCGTCGCAATCCCGACCGGGCATTTACCGCTGTGGCATTGCAATGCCTGTATACAGCCCAAAGAAAACATCATTCCCCTGGCACTGTAACAGCAACTTGCGCCAAGCGCAAGCGCTTTCACAATATCAAAGCCGCTTATGATCTTTCCGGAGGCGATAATCTTTATGGCTTTGTGCAGGTTGTAATGTTCCAGGGTTTGCCGCGCAAACGCAATTGCATCATACAGCGGCATGCCGACATGATCGCTAAACTCGACAGGCGCCGCGCCCGTTCCACCCTCTGCCCCATCGATGGTTAGGAAATCGGGGATAATATTGGTTGCATAAATGGCGTCGCAGATTTCCGTGAAGTCACTTTTGGAACCTACACACAGTTTTATTCCTACCGGTTTCCCACCCGATAGTGCCCTCAGGAAGCCAACAAAGCGAATCATGTCTGTCGGATTGGAAAATGCAGTATGGGCTGGAGGCGACAGAATAGTTCTTCCGGCGGGGACGTGCCTTATCGCGGCGATCTCCCGTGTATTTTTGTTTGCCGGAAGCATCCCTCCCAATCCGGGCTTCGCCCCTTGTGACAATTTCAATTCAATCATCTTAACCAAATCAGTTCCAGCCTTTCTCCGGAATAGTTCAGGAGAGAATTTGCCAAAAGCATCCCGGCACCCGAAATATCCCGTGCCGATCTGCCAGATCAGCTGCCCGCCATGAAGGTGATAGCTGCTGATCCCGCCTTCACCGGTATTCTGCGCAAATCCACCCATCCTGGCACCTTCATTCAGGGCACTGACGGCCGTACTGCTCAGCGCCCCGTAGCTCATCCCGCCGATGTTGAATATGCTGGCGTCATAAGGCTGTTTGCATTGCATGTTGCCGATCATCACCCGCAGGGACCCCGTGAACCGCTTTGGAAATATGGAATGTGCAATCCATTCGTGGCCGGGCGCATTTACATCCTGCTGTGTTCCAAAAGCTATATTCTCGCTTGCTCCTTTTGCACGCTGGTAAACCAGACTACGCTGCCGCCTGTTGAACGGCTTTCCGTCAAGTTCGGACTCCCACAAATACTGACGCAATTCCGGTCGAAAGGCCTCAATAAGGTACCGCAGGTAACCAATGATGGGGTAATTACGAAGGATGCTGTGCTTTTTTTGTGTCGAATTCACAACCGCCAGCATAAAAAGGGCTAGTGTTGGAATCACAGCCCATGCCCAGTTTACATGAACATAAATCACCAGGAGCCAGACAATAAGGCTGGCCAAACTACAAATTAAGAGTACCAGCGCACGCGCTGAACCCGTTCTTGCATGAAAAAACATAGAATTAAGGATTTAAAAGTTAAAGGAATGTAGAGAGATCCCAGACCCAGGTAATTAGGAGGCCTGGGCTACAGTTTTAAAAGCCTTAAAAGACGAGAAGAAATGACGTTTGATGAAAATGACAACAGGCAGAATAGCGCAGGAGCTGGCCCTTACGAAAAGTACTTCCGTATGAAGGGGGCTGCTGTAACCCGGGGCGCTATGTGTATTTAACTGTTGCACTGGCACAAAGGTAGCCATTTTAAATACCAAACCGAAATGCCATGCCTCCATTACAACTACACAGTATGCTTGTTTAGGGTTTCAGCAGAAGATAGAGCATGGCTGCAAGGCCTGCGCCGAGGATGGGACCGGCTACCGGGATCCAGGCATAGTGCCAGTTCCCGGCACCACATATGCGCCGCCACTGTCAGGCACCTTCAGCGCAAGCTGCTAGACAGGTATTTTTTACCATTGCGGGAGCGGTACACATCTGACCGAACAAGGATGCCTGCTGATCGCCGGCGATGGGTACGCGCGTGGCAACATTTGCCGGTTTGATCTGCGCAAATTCACGTTGTGCAACCGACACGATAGTCCCATGGTGGTCAAAAACAATGGCCCTGGAGCTCGTGGTACCCTGATCAAAGGCTAGAATATATTTTTTCATACACGTTATAAATGGCGTTT
>JARKUW010000183.1 GCA_029851965.1 Bacteroidota bacterium
CACCATCTTCAACCAACAATACATTGTCAAATTCAATACTAGCGCCTTCATCTCCCTGCAAACGGTGTACAAAAAGATGCTGGTCTTTTGCAACTTTGAATTGCTGTCCTGCTATATTTACTATTGCGTACATTGTTAAATAATTATTATTTTAAATTGTTTTGTTTTTATTGAGGTGCAAATATAGAATTTATTTCCTTAATATCATTACGAGATTAGTTTTTCTTTCCATATCTATCTTCTGCATCGTTAATGGTTTGCTCTACAAGGGTCTTCATCTGCACCGCAAGGTCACGCAGCTTCGGAATTTCTTCATAATTATTCACGTAAATCACCTTTTTAGATGTACGTTTATAGTTAAAGGTCAGCTCATAGCGTAATGCCGTCGTTGAGCTGATGTCTGTACCCTGGTTGGCAATCACCTCCGGAAAATTCCAGAATCCAACGGTACTGGCTTTATTGTGCAGGTAAATCATATCATTTGACCGCAGCTTCACGTTGGTCTTTATCAATGAATCTTTTGCATTCAGATACCGGTAGTCACCAGTCTCTGAATTGTACGTGTTCATCAGGGTTTTCCCCGTTCCCCACTTGTACTCAATGGAAACGAACTCATCCGACCGAAATGGTGCGTTCTTAATGATCGGACGATAATACACGATACAGTAGATCAGAAATGGTACGACTACGGTTACGATTAAAAATATTTTCTTTGCTCTTGGACTCATTTCTAGTATACTAAAATTTAACCGTTGTGTTCTACGGGTTCTGTTAACTCACCTTCCCACTTGCTTACTACGGCTGTCGCCAGACTGTTGCCGATGACATTTGTGGCAGACCTTCCCATATCCAGGAGCGGGTCTATTCCAATGAGAAGGGCGATACCTGCTTCGGGAATGTTAAAAGTGGCAATGGTTCCTGCGATCACCACCAATGAGGCCCGTGGAACGCCCGCTATACCCTTACTTGTTAGCATCAGGATCAGCAACATGGTCACTTGCTGTTGAAACGAAAGATCAATGCCGTATGATTGTGCGATAAATAAAGAGGCAAAGGTCATATACAGCATCGATCCGTCCAGGTTAAATGAATAGCCCAGTGGCAGTACGAAACTTACAATCTTGTCTTTACAGCCAAACCGTTCCAGTTCAAGCAGTGTTTTTGGATAAGCTGCTTCACTGCTCGCCGTGCTAAAAGCCAGTAAAGTAGGCTCCTTCATCCGGTTCATCAGATTAAACACCCGGTTTTTAAGAATCAGGTAGCCGATCAAGATCATGATGATCCACAACAACAGCATACTGGAATAAAACTCGCCTACAAACAAGGCATAGGTAGAGAGCACACCCAGTCCCTGCTTGGCTACAATGGCCGCCATGGCACCGAAAACAGCAAAAGGCGCAAAGTTCATGACGTATCCCGTAATTTTCAGAATCACGTGAGAAACAGAATCGAAGAAACTGATTACCACATGTCCTTTTTCACCAATGGCTGCCGTAGCAACACCGAAGAACAGGGAAAACACAACGATCTGCAGGATCTCATTGGTGGCCATCGACTCGGCAAAACTTTTTGGAACAATGTGCGAGATAAAATCCTTTACGGAAACTGCGACGGCCTTTACGCCGGTATCAATATTACTCGGAGGCAGGGGTAAGTTCATGGCTTCGCCCGGCTTAAACAGGTTCACCATGATCATGCCGAGCACCAGGGACAGCAGGGATGCACTAAGGAACCACAGCATGGTCTTACCGCCAATTCGTCCAACGGCACTGATGTCCCCTACTTTAGCCACGCCTACCACTAAAGTGGTAAATACCAACGGACCAACGATCATCTTGATTAGTCTCAGGAAAATGTCGCTAAGAAGCGTCAACGGCTCCAGCGATTTCTCCCTGGCCTTCTCGGTGTCTACCCGGGTTTTTACAGCTTCCGTTTTTTGTATGGTCAGTGCCTTATACTGTGCAGAGGTCGTGTCTTTCAGTTCAAGCAATTTGACATCAATATGCTCCAGACGAACTTCTGATCTGGCGATGGTATCATTGTAATTACGAAAGGATTTTATATTGAGATAGTAGCCTAAAGCAACTCCTAATAGTAAGGCTAGAAAAATAAAAAACGTTAATCTATTCTGTTTTGACATCAAATTCTGTTTAAACCCAATTAATTCCGTAAAACTACGATAATAAACTTATTCTCTAAACATTGTTTAAAACACGGCTTTAGTGCATCTTGTGTAACATTCGGATAGAAACGTGATCTAAACGATATAAAAACACTGTAAGTGGAACAAAAGGACCAGCTATTTAAACACATCTTCGACACAAACTCCAGGAAAATCTTCCATCTGTGTTATGGGTATACCGGAGATACAGATGCCGCGAATGACCTCCTTCAGGAAACCTTCCTTAAGGTCTGGCAGAACCTTGATAAATTCAGAAACAAATCGCTGATTTCGACCTGGATATATAGAATAGCCGTCAACACCTGTTTAACTTATCTGCGCTCAGAAAAGCGGCAGGCGAAAGAAGAACTCACAGACAACATCATCGAAAATCGTATTGAAGAATACTCCGAGAAAAACGAGCAGGTAGCCCTGCTTTACAAGGCGATTTCTAAACTCGAAGAAAATGACAGGTTCATCATCACGATGGTGCTGGATGAACTGCCTTATCCAGAAATCGCGGAAATCTCGGGAATCAGCGAAGGAAATTTACGGGTGAAAATTCACCGCATTAAACAAAGACTTACAGAACTATACAATCAACATGCAAGAGTTTGATCATATACAATCGCTTTGGGACGCTCATACGGTTGAGGTAAAAATCTCTTCTGAAGAGATGCTGGCGCAGGTAAAAAAGGAAGTAAACGGCATACGGACAAAATCCCTTTTAAACATCACGGGTATGGGCTTGTCTTTTCTGGCAATAGCATCCATATGGCTGTTCTATGATGTGCAAAACTGGACCACTCATGCAGGGCTTACAATCATCATAAGCTCCATTGCAATATACACGTTCATTCTCTACCGAAGTCACAAGCTGATCTCCAGAACAGATTTCACCTTACACCCCACCGCATTTCTGGATAACCTCAAACAGTATCAGCTTAACCGCTTCAGCCTGTACAATAAGCTTTACTGGATCTACGCCTTTGCCCTGAGCGTCGGTTCTGCACTGTATTTCTTCGAAATTTTAGGTCGCTTCGATCTGTGGGTACAAGGTCTGGTTATAGCCTTCACCTTTGGCTGGATGCTTTTCTGTTCCGCGCTGGTCCGGAAGGTTGCTCTAAAACGCGAACGGGAGCGCATCGCCTTACTGATCGAAAAGTTCGAGCGCCTGGGTGGCCAGTTCAAAGAATAAGCCTAAAACAATGCCGGGGGTGAAGCTATTCCTCCTCGACCTCTGACACAGAAAATGTATTCCCACTTAAAGTATACTTGACAACTTTAAGGTCGCCCGCCTTTTCTGTACTGTCACGTGGCGTTGCAATCGGAAATGAGCGATAAAGGTCTCCTTCTTTCATTGTAAAGCGGTCATTTCCACTGTACACCTTTTTCAGCCTGTCGGGAAGTGAAGGGAATCGTATCCTTCGGAAATCACCCCCTGAGAATTCAAAAACGTTCAGGTCAAGCTGATTTTTGTTCGTCATAAGTTCTATATACAGTTCCGGATTTCCGTCGTTATCCATATCCATGTTCCAGGCATCACGGATAATACCCTCCCGTTCTACCGATACAGATTCATACTTGCTCTTTACGGAGTCTGACATCAGGATCATATAGGCGCCGACACTATCCACGCCTTTGCCCCAGCTGACCACTTCGAAATCAAGCCCCGGCCGGACCGCTATATTCTTATAAAAAGGAAACTGCCCCGGTGCTTTAACAACTTCTTTGCGGGCTGGAATAGCCTCTCCTTCTTTAGTTTTATCATTGGTGCAGGAGAAAAAAGAAAGCAGCCCCACTAAAAGTAAAGACTGCTTCATGTAATTATAGAAATATTTCATTTTACTGGATTGCTTTAAAGCAGCAATCTAAGCAAAAATGTATTCTGTACAAAATAGGCAAAGGGTGGATTAAGCTTCTGCTTTTACACTATCTTCTTTTGCAGCAAGATAGCGCTCCGCATCTAAAGCCGCCATACAGCCGGATCCGGCCGCTGTAACGGCCTGGCGGTAGTAGTGATCCTGAACATCACCGCAAGCAAATACCCCTTCAATGTTTGTCTTTGTAGTTCCGGGAATGGTCTTCAAATATCCTGTTTCATCCATATCCAACCAACCTTTGAAGATGTCGGTGTTCGGCTTATGACCGATCGCAACAAAGAATCCTTCCACTTCGAGGTCTGTCTCTGCTCCAGTCTGGTTGTTCACCACGCGCAATCCGGTAACGTTCTTTCCATTACCCAGCACTTCTTTGGCTTCACTGTTGTAAATCACCTCGATGTTCGGCGTATTCAACACCCGGGTTACCATCGCTTTAGACGCTCTGAATTCATCGCGTCGAACAAGCATATATACTTTTCTACAAAGCTTTGCCAGATAAGTCGCTTCTTCCGCAGCAGTATCCCCTGCACCGACAATCGCTACATCCTGACCTTTAAAGAAGAATCCGTCACATACTGCGCATGCAGACACGCCGAATCCATTGTAGTGTAGCTCGCTCGGTAAACCAAGCCATTTGGCTGTAGCACCGGTTGCAATAATTACCGTGTCGGCTGTAATGGTCTTAATTTCATCTACAACAACTTTATGGGGTGCAGATGAAAAGTCGACGGAACTTACATACCCAAAACGGATATCGGTACCAAAACGTTCCGCTTGCTTACGAAAATCTTCCATCATCTCCGGGCCCATAATTCCTCTCGGATAGCCCGGGAAATTATCTACATCCGTCGTCTGGGTCAATTGCCCGCCTGCCTCCATGCCTGTATACAGAACCGGCTTTAATTCTGCACGTGCTGCATAAATTGCTGCAGTGTAACCTGCAGGTCCGGAACCTATAATCAGACATTGAACGTGTTCTGTTTCTTGATACATATTGAGTTTATTATTCTGCAAAAATACAGATAAAGTAGGTGATGCACAAATCCAGCGCGTGTCCGCAGCAGCAATGTGATTTATGGATTATATTCGGCTACTTTCTGGCACGTTCTTCTTCCGCTTTCAACTGCTTTTTGGACTTCTTAATCGTAGAAGTAGCTACATCATTCTCAAACTGCTGGATCTTACGTCCAGCACCAAATACCCACTCTCCATATTTCTTGCCATTCCGGTAATTTCCCCAGGTATCCAGCTTCCCTTTGGAGTCAAAGTATTTGAACTCCCCATTCATCACGTCATTGGAAAAGACAACTACGTTCTTCAGTTTTCCGTCGGGATAAAAGGTATACCACTTGCCGTCTTTTTTGTCGTCCTTATACCTTCCGCTCACCATCACGTACCGCTCCTTACCATTTGCAGGCAGTGGGGTGTAGCCTAGATTAGACAGTTGAACCACCCAATCGTAATACACAAACTTGCCATGAGCGATCTTCAGCGCCTCATCTTTAAAGCTTCCCGTAACGGTTACGAAACCGTCAGCGTCAAATTTCTTGTAGGTATATACGCTGTCGCCGGTTAACTTTCCAAAAATCGCATAGGATGTGGCCTCCGTGGAATCACTTATTACACGGTTCTCATCATCGTAGTAGACTGTTTTAGTCTGGCTGAAACCATTCAGGCAGAACAGTATAAAGGCCATAACGAGCACTGATCTTTTCATAATTCTCCTCTATGTTTGTATGACACCTACATTAAATTTCTTCGTTAGCGGCGCCTGGTTTGCTGCTTCAATGCCCATGGAAATGACTTTACGGGTTTCCACTGGATCAATGATCCCATCTACCCACAATCTTGACGCGGCATAGAAAGGTGTCGTCTGACTGTCGTAACGATCGGTAATTTCCTTTAGCAGCGCTGCTTCCTTTTCCGGAGTGATGGTTTCTCCACGCGCCTTTAAGGAAGCTTCCTTCATTTGCAACAGGGTCTTCGCAGCTTGTGAACCGCCCATTACCGCAATCTTTGCCGTAGGCCATGCAAAGATCAGCCTGGGATCATAGGCCTTACCGCACATCGCATAATTCCCTGCCCCATAAGAGTTGCCCATAATAATTGTAAACTTCGGCACAACGGAATTCGCAACGGCGTTAACCATCTTTGCGCCATCCTTGATGATCCCTCCATTCTCCGAACGGCTCCCCACCATAAATCCGGTGACATCCTGTAAGAAAACGAGTGGTATCTTCTTCTGGTTGCAGTTCATGATAAACCGCGCCGCCTTATCTGCACTGTCCGAGTAGATTACGCCGCCGAATTGCATCTCTCCCTTTTTTGACTTCACCACTTTACGCTGATTGGCAACAATCCCCACCGCCCAGCCGTCGATGCGGCCAAGGCCGCAGACAATACTCTGCCCGTACAACTCCTTGTATTGCTCAAATTCCGATCCATCAACCAACCTGTGAATGATTTCCAGTATTTCATACGGCTTCTCGCGGCTTTCCGGAAGTAAACCATAGATATCTTCAACATTCAGCTTCGGCATCAATGGCGCTATCCGGTCGAAACCAGCGTTTTCAGGTGCACCAAGCATGTTCATGATGTTGCGGATGCTGTCTAAGCATGCTTCATCATTCGGATGTTTGTAATCTGTCACACCAGAAATTTCACAGTGTGTTGTTGCGCCGCCCAATGACTCGTTATCTATGTCCTCTCCAATGGCAGATTTAACCAGATAGGAACCTGCAAGGAACACTGAACCGGTACCATCTACAATCATTGCTTCATCGCTCATGATCGGAAGATATGCCCCTCCTGCTACGCAGGATCCCATGATCGCCGCTATCTGTACGATCCCTTGAGAAGACATCAATGCATTGTTTCTGAACATCCTCCCGAAATGTTCTTTGTCGGGGAAAATCTCATCCTGCATCGGTAAATACACACCGGCACTATCCACCAGGTAAATTACCGGCAGCCTGTTTTCCATCGCAATTTCCTGTGCCCGGAGGTTTTTCTTGGCTGTCATCGGAAACCAGGCACCTGCTTTAACCGTTGCATCATTTGCAATGATCATACATTGTCTGCCGGATACATATCCAATGCCGCATACAACGCCTGCGGATGGACATCCACCCTCTTCGGCATACATCCCTTCCGCAGCAAAAGCACCAATCTCCAGAAAAGGCTTTTCCTTGTCTGCCAGGTAAGCGATCCGCTCACGGGCGAGTAGCTTACCTTTGGCTTTTTGCTTTGCCGCACTCTTTTCGCCACCACCCGCGTAAATCTTCTTTAGCCGGTCATTCACCTGGTAAACAAGCTGTTTGTTTACATCTTCATTCTTATTGAACTCTATATCCATTGCGGCCAATTAACGTATATCGGAAATGATGTTGTCTAAATAAAGCTATTGCTAACTTAAAATGCTTTCGATTTCTGCCAACTCCTCCGGGCTAAATGCCATCTTATCCAGGCATTTCAGGGAATCTGCCAATTGCTCCGGCTTGCTGGCACCCACCAGAACAGAGGTCACACGTGGGTCTTTCAGCAACCAGGAGAGTGCCATTTGTGCAAGCGACTGCCCCCTTTCTGCAGCGAGAGCGTCTAAGGCCCTCACCTGCTTCAACGCCCCTTCAGTGATCTGAGTTTCCTGCAAATGCCCGGTCGATTTTGCCGCCCTGGAATCCTTTGGTATATCCTTTAAATATTTATTCGTTAGCATTCCCTGTGCCAGGGGTGAGAAAGGGATACATCCAACACCCTCTGCTTCGAGCAGGTCGAGCAGACCACCTTCCACCCAGCGTTCCATCATGGAGTACTTCGGCTGGTGTATCAGGCAGGGTGTACCCAGTTCTTTCAGAATCCGGATTGCTTCTGCCGCCTCCGGGGCTGCGTAGTTGGAAATACCAACATACAATGCCTTCCCCTGACGCACGATAAGGTCCAACGCACCCATCGTTTCCTCAAGCGGCGTTTCCGGGTCGGGACGGTGGTGATAAAATATATCCACATAATCCAGTCCCATCCGTTTCAGACTTTGATCCAGGCTGGCAATCAGGTATTTCTTAGAGCCGAAGTCCCCGTACGGTCCCGGCCACATATCGTATCCTGCCTTGGTAGAGATGATCAGCTCATCGCGATATGGGAGAAAGTCCTTTTTTAGAATCCTCCCAAAGTTGCTTTCGGCAGTACCGTATGGAGGGCCATAATTGTTCGCAAGATCGAAATGAGTGATGCCACGGTCAAATGCCAGATGCATGATCTTACGGTAGTTTTCGAATACGTCTACATCGCCGAAGTTATGCCACAAACCGAGGGATAAAAGTGGAAGTTTAATTCCACTTTTACCGCAACGGCGGTATTCCATATTTTGATATCTATTTGATGCGGGTAAGTAATGCATAAAAAGTTATTTTTTTTCCGGTTCTGTTTCTACTGGTTCAGTTAGAAATGCTTTACTGTAATTTGCCTTCCAAAGATCATAGCGCAACAGCTGTTGCTTTAGCCGTGGTTCGAAGTCGTTCCAGTCGCGGGCACTTTTCTCTGACCATAGCACCTCGCTCAACGCACTCATCCTCGGAAAAACCATGTATTCCACTTTAGGCCAGTTGGTGATATATTCGGTCCATAAATTGGCCTGTGCACCAAGTACATATTTGTATTCGTCGGCAGCAAGTTCCTTTGGAATCGGCTCATAGCCGTACGTCTTTTGTACAGGCAGGTAGCCACCTATGGTTAAGGTATCCTGTGACTTCGTTTGTGCGTGGTCAAAATAAACATATGCGCCTGGTGTCATAATCACATTGTGCTTCTGCTTCGCAGCGGCAATACCACCTTCTTCACCTCTCCAGCTCATCACGGTCGCATTCGGCGCAAGCCCGCCTTCCAATATCTCATCCCAGCCAATAATTTGTCTGCCTTTCGAATTGATGTATTTCTCCATCCGCTGTACGAAATAACTTTGCAACCCATGCTCATCTTTTAAGCCCTTTTCTTTAATCAGTTTTTGTGCAAATTCAGACCGCTTCCAGGCGTCTTTAGGAGATTCATCCCCGCCAATATGGATGTACTTCGACGGAAACAAAGGCAGAACTTCATCGATTACGTCCTGCAGGAAACCGAAGGTTTTTTCAGTAGGTGCAAAAACGTCTGTGAAAACACCCCAGGTCTGTTGTACCTGCTTACCTGTGGTGTCGCCGCTCCAGGGAGCACCTGTAGTGCTGGTCGACTCTTCCGGAAAACTGCTCAACTCCGGATATGCAGCGATTGCAGCTGAGGCATGTCCGGGCATCTCTATTTCCGGAATAACGGTAATGTACCGTTTTGCCGCATAGGCCACAACTTCCTTAATCTGCTCCTGAGTATAGAAGCCACCATATTTTTTCATCGTGTTGCCTGTACCGGGATGATGACCCAGGATTGTACCGTTTCTAAATCCACCAACGGAGGTGAGTTTAGGATACTTCTTGATCTCAATCCGCCAACCCTGGTCGTCTGTAAGGTGCCAGTGGAAAGTATTCATCTTGTGCATCGCAAGGTAGTCAATGTACTTTTTAACGTAATCTACCGTAAAGAAATGCCTGGCGACGTCCAAATGCATGCCCCGGTAAACAAAACGTGGTTCATCGTTGATGGTCACATAGGGGATCTGCAAGCTTGAAGATTTCTGCACGGGCAAAAGCTGCATCAAGGTTTGTATGCCGTAGAACACGCCTTGCTGACCTGCACTGGAGATCTGAATACCTGCCTTATCAACTTTTAAGTTGTAAGCGCCCGCTACTGTGCCGGCCGCTTTGTCCAGGCTCAAAACAATAGCATTGCTCGCAGCGGTCTTCGCAGCGGTAATGCGAAATCCATAGATCCGCGAAAGATATTCGTTGAAGAAATCCAGCGACGGTTGTAAAGCTGGATCCTTAAGGACAACTTTAGTCTGAGGGGTAATTAAAAAATTCCCTGCGGCCGACGGTAAAATGGTTTGCTTCGGCTTCGGTATGATACTTACCTGGCTGAAACCCGGGCTCGATAACCCGAGCAGAATAAACAAAGTGATGATTTTATACATACTATTATAGATTTGTGTTTAAGATTTAATTAGATGTGGGATAAAACAAGATGTGTTTCCCGTGATCAGTGTTTCTGATTCGCGGATTCCGATCCCGGCAGCTTCCTGGCCGATGATCCAGGATCCGATAACCGGAGTTTGACCAGCATACTCCGGAATTTCAAAGAGCTGCTGACAAACAAAACCTTCTGCTCCGTATTCTCCATGGGTTTGTTCCAGAAGCATGCCCTCCCTCAAGATTTGTACATTGGCACCTTCTCTGGAGAGAATCGGCTTTCGCACATAGCTGGTCAGCGTATTCTCCGCCTCTGTATAACATTCCAGGATATACGGGCAGTTTGGGAACAACTCCCATAAGATAGGAAGTATTGCTTTGTTGGAGAGGATCATCTTCCAGGCAGGCTCTATCCAGTGTGTGGGCTGGCTCACCAGGAGTTTCCCGAAGAACGGTTCGTTCACCATCCACTCCCATGGATACAACTTGAACACATTTTTGATTACCTGATCTTCAAGATCCACAAAACATTGTCCTTCCTCGTCCCAGCCCAGATCATCAATGAAGATGAGTTTGGTGTCCAAACCGGCCTGAATGGCACAGTCGCGGATATACTCCACGGTCGTTAGATCTTCCAGCGACTGCTTGATGCAGGCAAAGTGAACTGGTCCTTCGTGGAGGTAGGGCTTCAGCTGTTTCCAGTACTCAATAAATTTTTCATGAATGGTGTTAAACTGGTCGCTTTGGGGGTCAAAGTCCTGCAGCCAAAACCATTGTACAATGGCGGCTTCAAACAACGAAGTTGGCGTATCGGCATTGAACTCAAACAATTTAAGTTCTTCACCATCATAGCCAAAATCGAACCTCCCGTAAATCGCTGGCGCATCCTCATTCCAGCTTCTTTCAATTAAACCAACGGCGTTTTCAGGAATGGAAAAAAGCGAATACAACTTGTGATCGATCACATGCTGAACAGCTTCGAGGCACATACCCCAGAGTTCTTGTGTTGCCCGTTCTATTTTGTCGATTTCGTCGGTACTGAATGCATAAAAAGCATCTTCTTTCCAGTACGGAATGTCTGTGGTATGGAATCCAAAACCAAGCTTTTCTACTGCAGCCTGCCAGTTATTTCTGGCCGCTATCGAGATCCTCTTCATCAGGAAGAAACGGAAAATCCACGTGAACCACCAAAACCGCCGCGGATTGCAGCACCCTTTGCCGCGGAGCTGCCCACATTGGACTGCCTGCTTACTGCTCCTGAATAATAACCCGCATGTTGGTAGCGGTTACCGTAAAACATACCATAGGGTCGGAACGCATAGTACCACAAGAATAGTGGCAGGTATGAACCCTGCGTATGGGTGTAAGTCGCTGTAGAATCCGAACGCATATAAACCTCATTCCGGTCCCAGTTTGGCTCCTCCGGTTTATCGCAGGAAGCCAGGGCAGAAGTAATCAGTACAAGCGTCACCAATTTTGATTTCTTCATGTTATAGTACCGTAATGAATATTTGGTAGTTCTTTTTAATTGTAACGGTAGAATCTTGTCCTGCACTGTTCTGGATCACCTGGTTGGTGGTACCCAAAGCAGGCACGGTATCCAGATTCACGATCGTCTTCACCGCCTTCCCCTGAATCCAATAAATTTTCTCTGTTTTCATCACGTCCAGGGTGTCACTCAGGTGACTTATCGCCACCTTCATTTCCACAGATCCGTTTTTGTCCACAGCTTTTACCTGATCCTCACTTCGTTTTTGCCCGCAGCTGATCAACAACAGCGGTCCAAACATTAACACCGGCAGCACTTTTTTATACGTCTTCATTAATGTATCTTGTATATACCATCAGAAAGAACGTCTGGTTTGCTTGTTCCCAAGCTTAAGGTCGTTCCAACTGATATCTGCCTAAATTAATTATTTTAACGGTTAATTTAAAGCAACCTGCAAGGAGACGTAGTTTAATTGCACACGATTACGCAGAATCCCTGCTGCCCTGCATCATTCTACCTTCTTTAATTATACTGCATTCATGCAGTATCTCAAGCCGCTGGGTTCGGGTCCATCCGGAAACACGTGACCGAGATGTGCTTTGCAGGAATTGCACAAAGCTTCTATCCGCCGCATCCCATAGGAAGTGTCGCTTTCATAAGCAACGGCATTTTCTTTTACCGGTTGCGTAAAAGAAGGCCAGCCGGTACCAGACTCGAATTTCTCAAGTCCATCAAACAACAGTGTGCCACAGCACACGCAACTATACAACCCTGCTTCAAACTTGCTGCACATCTCCGAGCTATAAGGCCGCTCGGTTCCCTTCAGCCGGGTGACCTGGTATTCTTCTTCGGTAAGCTGTGCCTTCCACTCAGCTTCCGTTTTCACGACCGTTTGATCCGGGGCGGGACTGCCCTGCTCGGCATACTTGATAACATCTATCCACTTCAACATAATACTTTATTTTAATGGCGCTCCGGGCACCGCTATAATTTATATTCCAGATCTGTTCTTTCTCAACTGCTCCAGCCGCAAACGCTGCTCATCCAGTCTCCTTTTAAGGCGGGCACGTCTGGCCTCATCTGACTCCAGTTCATCTTTGTGGTGATCGATCCAGGATTGAAACTGTTTCTCCTGCAGATCCACATTGACGTTTAACTTTTCCTGTAAGCGTGCACGCTTGGCTCGCAGTTCTTCGAGGCTTTTGTTCCATTCTTCCTTACTCGGGCCATCGGCCTCAAGAAAGCGGCTTTCCGCCTCTTTGATGTCCTCGGAAACTTTGCTCATCTCCGTCTGAACCGGCACGTACACCTGCTCATCCAGATTGTAGCGGCTAATCTCGTCCGTCAGGGGTAACAACACCGTATTCACCGGAACTTCCCAGTCTTCCCACACATGGGCGACCAAAATAGACTTTCCATTCGGAATGTTGGCAGACACCGCATCCAGGTAATCGGATACCCCCTCTGCGCGCAACGTTTCACTTGCCGACCCGGCAATCATACCTCCTGCAACCCCCACAAGAAGCCCGAGTGGTCCGGCTAAAAGCCCGATGAGCCCGCCAAGAACCCCTCCGCCAAGCGCCGCAGTACCCTGTTCTTCATCTATTGCCGATCGGATTGCAGTCTTGCCGTTCTCATCCTTGCTTAAAACGTACGTTTCCCCTACTGAAATATCTTTAGCAGCACCGAGTTGCTGAATGGCCTGTAAGCCTTTGAACGCATCAACTTCATTATTGAATACCGCTTGAATCATTTTTTCCATAATCGTGTGTTTTACTCTGGTAAATAATGTTAACTACAAAAAAAAAGCCAGTAAGTTCTACGAAGCCTTCGGAGCGGTTTAGATCAGGTTACGGTCTTTGAACCAGACTTCATCAGGCTTTGCTGTAAACCCAATCAGCCTTTGCACAAGGGTTTGAGCATCAGACTCGTTCAGTACCAAATCCCGGTTTGCCTGTTTTAAAAATCGCTTCGCAACCATAACGTCCATCTGTGCAAACAGAAAATCATAAAAACCGTCCACATTTAAGACGCCAATGCCTTTTCCGTGGAGTCCCAGTTGTAACCAGGTCAGTACTTCAAAGAATTCCTCCAGCGTACCGAAGCCGCCAGGCAAAATGATAAATCCGTCCGCAAGATCTGCCATCTTCTGCTTTCGCTCGTGCATATTCTGCGTAACGATCATTTCGGTCACCCCGGTGTGACCTACTTCTTTGTCCATTAAGAACTGCGGGATAACGCCGGTAACCTTGCCGCCCAGCTTCAATACTTCGTCAGCGATAACACCCATCACGCCCACACTTCCTCCGCCATAAACCAGGCGGATATCCTGCGCCACCAGTGTTGCCGCGAGTTGCTGTATAGCCGTTAATAGTTGCGGATCCCCATTGAAATTGGCACCGCAGTACACACAAATTGATTTCATCTATTATGAATATAATTCTCTAAAATACGCTGAATATAAACAAAAAAAGACCTCCTGCAAATGCAGGAGGTCTCCCAAGTATCGATACAGTCAGGATTACCCTGCCTGTACACCAGATCTGCTATCGCGAATAGTTCGGTGCTTCTTTCGTGATGGACACATCATGCGGATGGCTTTCTCTCATTCCTGCTGCCGTGATCTTTACGAACTTGGCATTCTGCAGATCTTCGATGGTAGCCGCACCACAATAGTGCATTCCTGCTCTTAAGCCGCCGATGTATTGGTAGATCACTTCTGAAAGTGTTCCTTTGTAAGGCACACGGCCAACAATTCCTTCGGGAACGAGCTTCGTTACCACATCTTCTTCATCCTGAAAATAGCGGTCCTTAGATCCATGCTGCATGGCCTCCACAGAGCCCATACCACGGTATGATTTAAATTTACGTCCTTCATATATGATGGTTTCACCAGGTGATTCTTCCACACCGGCGAATAACGAACCAGCCATAATTGTACTTGCGCCGGCCGCAATGGCTTTCACAATGTCTCCGGTCTGTTTGATTCCACCATCTGCGATTACAGGAATTCCGGTTCCTTTCAACGCCTGTGCACATTCATAAACGGCATACAGTTGAGGTACACCTACCCCTGCAATGATACGGGTGGTACAGATGGAACCCGGACCGATACCAACTTTCACGGCATCAGCACCTGCTTCTGCCAGGGCCCGTGCTGCGTCTGCTGTTGCGATGTTTCCGGCAATGACCTGCAGTTCCGGAAAACGGCTCTTAATGGCTTTAACCATATCGATTACACCTTTGGAGTGTCCATGTGCAGTATCAACCGTGACGACATCAACGCCGGCCTGCACCAATGCAGCAACACGGTCAATGTTGTCGGCAGCCACCCCAACGGCAGCACCAACCCTTAACCGGCCATGTTCATCCTTGCAAGCCTTAGGGAAGTTTTTGTATTTCTGAATATCTTTGAAAGTGATCAATCCCGCCAGGCGCCCTTCTTTATCGATGACCGGAAGTTTCTCAATTTTGTAGTCCTGCAGAATTTCCTCCGCCTGTAGTAAAGTTGTTCCTTCTGGTGCAGTGATCAGGTTTTCTTTGGTCATGACCTCTGAAATCGGCCGCTGCATATTTTTTTGAAAACGTAAATCCCGGTTGGTAATGATACCAACGAGCTTGCTATCTGAATCGATTACGGGAATACCGCCAATCTTGAACTCTTTCATGATCTGAAAAGCATCCGACACCATCGCATTTTTACTCAAGGTAACCGGATCCTGAATCATCCCGCTTTCAGATCTCTTTACTTTTCGTACTTCTTCTGCCTGGCGCTCAATGCTCATGTTCTTATGCAGCATGCCTATGCCTCCCGCCTGCGCAATGGCAATGGCCAGACCGGCTTCGGTTACCGTATCCATTGCAGCCGAAACTACAGGAACATTCAGGCGGATTTTTCTGGTTAAATTGGTGCCGGTATCCACGTCCCGTGGCAACACTTCTGAATATGCAGGAATTAACAGTACGTCATCGTATGTAAGTCCTTCGGCAATAAATTTTTGAGGATCGAGTTGCATAGCAAATAATTAAGAGTTATTATTTGCCGGGCAAAATTACGTAAATAATCGACAATCCGCAATAGTATTAAGTCTCGCTTGCTTTTTAACGGTATGTTGACAATACTTTAGTCCTCGTGTTCCGTATGCTGGCGAAGTTGTTTCGGGCCCTGAGGCCAGATGAAAGCCGTTGTTTGTTTCTTCCAGCCAATACTTTGGTAGAAATCGGCTTTGCCAGGCGCAGCGGTCAGCGTCACAAAGTGGTAGTTCTCGAGCTTCTCGTTCAGCATCGTCACAATCTTTTTCCCCAGACCATTCCCCTGAAAATCAGGATCAACAATCACATCGGCAAGCTGTGCGTAATAACGGCCATCATCTACCGTCCGTCCAAAACCTATAATTTGATCCTCAAAGTATACAAACAACGTCCAGGTACTTTTGCGGAAAGCGTATTCAAGCTCCTCTCCTATCCGTGTCCGCCAATTTACCTTGTTGAACATGGTCACCATATATGCCCAGTCAATATCAGAGAGGTCGGGATTAAATTTGAAAACGAATTTACTGGCGTCAACGGTGTTTTTAGACATATACGGTAATTTGAAAAGCTATAACATAACAGTTACACTTTAGTTTTATAAATTAAAAAGGTCCTATTTTCGCCCAAAGATGTATAAAATCCATTCATTTTACATCGTTTAAAAAACAATTGATAAAACGTCCAATGAAACCACAATCCCGCAACTACCTTTACCGCCTTTGTCTTACCACGCTATTCATTATATTTCTGGGAACAGGGATCCGTGCACAAACATTTAAGTATGCATTTGTGACGGATACCCATGTTGGGTCAGAAACGGGTGAAGAAGATTTGCGAAGGACCATTGCTGACATCAATAAGCAAAGTGACCTCGACTTTATTCTGGTAACCGGCGACCTGACAGAAATGGGTACTGGAAAGGAGATCAAACTTGTGAAGGAGATTCTTTCCGGACTGACAAAGCCATTCTATGTGATCCCGGGCAATCACGATACGGGCTGGTCAGAATCCGGCGGAGTCGATTTCACAAACGCCTTTAACGCTGATAAATTTACATTCGACCACAAAGGCTTCCGGTTCATCGCCTGTGCATCTGGACCGTACGTACGGATGTCGGACGGTCACATTCCGCGCGATGCCGTCGTTTGGCTGGACAAGATCCTGAAGAATACGCCTGCTACAATGCCCGTCGTATTCATCAACCACTATCCAATCGACAATAGCCTCGACAACTGGTATGAGGCGACAGACCGTATCCGGAAATACAACATCCAGTATGCCATATGTGGACACGGACACCAGAACAAAGCCTATGACTTCGAAGGCGTAGCGGGCACCATGGGACGGTCAAACCTAAGGGCAAAAGATAGCATCGGCGGCTACAACATCGTCACGATGCGCCCTGACTCCGTGCTCTTCGCCGAAAAAACGCCGGGAGGATCACTTGATCAACCCTGGAGAAAGATCGCGCTCCAGAAGTTTATTAACAATGACAACACTGTATACCCTCGCCCATCTTACGACATCAATAAAAAGTATCCGCAAGTAACATCCGTATGGACCTATCATTCAGATGCAAACGTCGTGTTAACACCTGCTGCCTCCAAAGATCTCGCGGTCATCGGCAACGCGGTGGGTACAGTTGAAGCCCTCTCTTTAAAAGATGGAAGTAAAAAATGGACCTATGAAACAAAGGGCGCCATATTTTCCTCCCCCCTGATCGTTAAGAAAAAAGTCATACTTGGATCGGGCGACGGCAACGTGTATGCGCTCGACCTGAACACCGGCAAACTGCTCTGGAAATTCAAAGCAAACGCCGCAGTTCTAGGCTCACCTGTAGAAGAAAATGGCCTGATATATATCGGAAGCAGCGACAACAGCTTCCGCGCACTGGATGTGAAAACAGGAAAATTAGTCTGGGCGTTTAATGGCGTTGAAGGCTCTATCGTAGACAAGCCGCTGTTGTATAAAGACATGGTCGTTTTCGGATCCTGGGGAAGACATCTGTATGCGCTGGATAAGAAAAGCGGAACGTTACGGTGGACATGGGATAATGGAAAGGCAAACCGGATGTTCTCTCCCGCAATGTGTACCCCGGTGGCCAAGGACAACATCATCTACATCGCGGCACCTGACCGCTACCTGACGGCTATCGATGCATTTACCGGGAAAACGTTGTGGCGGAACAATGAAGCTACAGTTCGGGAGTCGATCGGGATATCTGAAGATGGAAAAACCATCTTTGGAAAAACCATGAATGATGAAGTTGTGGCCTATAAAGCGCAGCCTACTGACCCTGGAGTCCTCTGGCGCCTAAATCTTGGTTTTGGCTATGAACATGTGCCATCCATGCTGATCGCAAAAGACAAACAGGTGTTTTTCGGGACGAAGAACGGTGCTGTCTATGCTTTTAATCCAAAAGCGCAGAAAGCCGTATGGGCACATAAAATAGACAACTCCATGGTGAATACCGTAAATGTCCTCAGTGGAAAACGGGTCCTGGTTGCGACCATGGATGGAATGATAACGTTACTGGCTAACCGCGATTAGCCAGTAACGCATTATTTCTTACCGACGATAACCTTTATGAAATTGTTGTAATCGAGATATAAGTTGGCCAGTTCCTGAATTTGTTCCGGAGTGATGGACCTTACGGTTTTGATATAGGTGTCATAATAGCCATAATCGAGGCCGGAGAAGTACACATTTTTAAATTTATCGGCATGGGAGAATGCATTTTCGAGGCTGCCAAGCATTGATCCGAGCATGTAATTGCGTACAAGATCCAATTCCGGCTCCTCCACCAGTTCGGTTTTTAAAAGGTTGATCTCCTTTTCAATTTCCGACAGTGCATTCCCGCATACGTCGGCGCCGACTTCTGTTGCAATAAAGAAGTAGCCGGCATCCCGCATGGAAACAACCGCCGAACCAATTCCATAGGTATAACCTTTATCCTCACGAATGTTTGCCATCAGCCTGGATCCGAAGTATCCGCCAAGCAAACAGTTCAGCACCTGGAAACCCGCAAAGTTCTCGTGATTGCGGTTGATGCCGAGGCTCCCCATTCTTATGGCAGATTGAACCGCCTCTGGCTTCTCTAAGAAAATATCCTCACCTGCCTTGCTGTTGAATTCAAATTTGTTCCTGCTGGATTGCTCGTGATTTGACCAGTTCATTCCGAATGTATTGTTCAGCAAGGTAAATTCCTGCTGTTCAAATCTGCCTGCCACGAATATGGTACAATTCTCCGGCTTATAAGCCGCACGGAAGTATGCTGCCAGGTCCTGTTGCTGTATGTTGTCGTAATCCGAAAGCTTAATATCTGAACCATAAGCGGTGTCGCCGAAGACGGCAGATGCAAAATGCTTCCTTGCCAGAAAATCGTTCTTTTGCAGGTTAACCTGTAAAGCCTGTTTTTGATTCTGAACAAAGATTCCCAGCTCGTTCTCCGGAAAAACACTGTCTGTTAAAATAGATTGTACAATGGGCAATACTGAACCCAGGTGTTTGTTGAGGGTGTACAATTTAACACTCGACTGGTCTGCACCATACTCAGTTTGCAGGAAAGCACCATAGTAATCCACTTTCTCAGCAATATCTCTGGCGCTAAACTGTGATGTACCATTGTTGATCAAATGGTTTACCGCAATTGCCTGTAAGGGCTTCAACTTATCCCAGTTCACATTCTCGAATATAAACTCAATACGTACCAGGTCCTGTTTGCCGGCATTGATCGTAAATACCTGGATGCCATTATCCAGCTGCTGACTTTGGGGTTGAATAAAATTAATATCATTGACCTGTCTGAATTCAGGTGTTATGGTCCGGTTAAGCATCTTTAGAAATTAAATAGTATAAAGTGGAACATTGTTCTTTTACGAACGTGGACTTTGCAGCTTCCTGGATTTGGGAAGGCGTAACGGCGAGGTACTTGTCTATTTCTGTATTCAATAAACCCGCATCACCAAGCAGTTCAAAATAGGCCAGATTCATGGCTTTATCCAATAAACTCAGTTCCGCAAACACCATGATAGATTCCGACTTGTTTCTGACCTTGGTCATTTCATCAGCGGTTACTTCCTCTCTTTTCAATTTCTCCAGTTCGTTCCAGACTGCGGCTTCGGCAGCTTCAACGGAAACACCTTCGACCAGCTTGCCCTCAATTAAAAACAAGCCTTCATCCATGCTGCTGGTGATGTACGCATGAATGTCGCTGAACAGCTGCTGCTCCTTGAGCAAGCTGTTGTACAACCGTGAAGATTGTCCCTGCGAGAGAATATCAGACATCAGATCATAGGTCTGATACGCTTCACTTTTCCGCTCCGGCATTTTAAACGCCATGTATATGGCGTTCAGCGGAACATCCGCGTATACGACCTCCTTCCGTTCCTCGGTCTGTTTGGGTTCCTTAGGTAAGTTACGAACATACTTCTCACCCGCGGGAATGGGTCCGAACCATTTCTCGGCGAGCACCTTAATTTCTGCGGTCTTCACATTACCTCCTACCACCATGATGGCATTCTGAGGCGTGTAGTGTTTGTGAAAAAATGCTTTTACATCATCCATGCGCGCATTCTCGATCTGTGCGAGATCCTGACCAATGGTTGCCCACTGATATGGATGGTGTTTATAGGCCAGTGGCCGGAGTTTCAACCATACGTCGCCATATGGCTGATTCAAATATCTTTGTTTAAATTCTTCGCATACTACATTACGCTGCGTCTCCAGGCTCTTCTCCGAAAAGGCAAGGCTCAGCATCCGGTCGCTCTCCAGCCAGAAAGCCGTCTCGATATTGGTTGCTGGTAAAGTGATGTAATAATTGGTGATATCGTTGCTTGTAAATGCATTGTTCTCTCCACCTACCCTTTGCAGTGGCTCGTCATAACTGGGAATGTTGACGGACCCACCGAACATCAGGTGCTCGAACAAATGGGCGAATCCTGTTCTTTCGGGCTCTTCATCCCGTGCGCCGACATCATATAATATATTGAGTACGCTCATCGGCGTGGTGTCATCTTCATGTACCAAAACACGCAAGCCATTTGCCAGTGTAAAACGGTTAAAATCTACCATATTTTATTAAAAAGTTCATGCAAATATAGGATTTTAGATCAGGGCAAATGTGATAATGTCGTGAAATAAAAACACCAATACTTATGGTATATTTGCACTATGAATACTGCTGATCTACTGGAAAGGGCCCTGCATTTTGATTTTCTGAGTCAGGAAGAAGGTGTCTTTTTATACCACAATGCCGGCACGGCGGAACTCGCATTTGTTGCCAATGAACTGAGAAAAAAGCAAGTGCCAAGTGGTAAGGTCACCTGGCAAATTGACCGCAATGTGAACACCACCAATGTTTGTATTGCCAACTGCAAATTCTGCAACTTTTTCCGTAGACCAGGGCATGAAGAAAGCTACATCACCGACATAGAAACCTACAAGCAGAAAATCGAGGAGACATTCCGTCTGGGCGGTGATCAGCTGTTGCTGCAGGGCGGACACCATCCGGATCTGGGCTTAAACTTCTATGCCGATTTGTTTCGCAAGCTGAAAGAAATGTATCCCGATTTGAAACTGCACGCACTCGGCCCGCCGGAAATTGCGCATGTGGCGAAACTTGAAGGCATCTCCCATTCTGAGGTGCTGCGTGCACTGAAGGTTGCAGGTATGGATTCCCTGCCAGGTGCAGGCGCCGAGATCCTCAACGATCGTGTAAGAAGATTAATATCGAAAGGCAAGTGTGGCGGTCAGGAATGGCTTGACGTCATGCGTGCTGCTCACCAACTGGATATCACAACATCGGCAACGATGATGTTTGGCCATGTGGAGACGATTGAAGAACGCTTCGAGCATCTGGTATGGATCCGCGAGGTTCAAAGTGAAAAACCTGCTGACGCCAAGGGTTTCCTTGCCTTCATACCATGGCCCTTTCAGGATGATGGAACATTGTTGAAACGTTTGCGCGGGATCAGCAATAACGTTTCCGGTGACGAGTACGTTCGGATGCTGGCGCTAAGCCGGATCATGCTGCCAAACATCAAAAACATCCAGGCAAGCTGGCTTACCGTGGGTAAAGCTGTTGCACAACTCTGCCTTCATGCCGGGGCAAATGATTTCGGCTCCATCATGATTGAAGAAAATGTTGTTTCTGCTGCTGGTGCCCCCCATCGCTTCACGGCTCAGGGAATTCAGAACGCGATCCGGGAGGCTGGATTTGAACCGCAGCTGCGCGGACAGCAATACAATTACCGTGATCTTCCTGAACACCTCGAAGAGCAGGTAATCACTTACTAAAATAAGCGCTTTATAAGATAGTCCGCCGCACCAGTTATATCCTGGTGCGGCTTCTTTTTTGCACCACATCAGCAACATTTCTTCAGCGTTCTAAATTGCCTGTATTTCGGCTGGACATCAGGCGCAGCTTACCCGCACGTTAGCCGCTGTTTGTCCGGGTAAGGTGCGGGTAAGGTCCGGGTAAGGTGTGCCTGAACTGGCCTTAAAAAACGAATGTATTCTTGGGCTGACTACTTGCTAATAAACGTGTACTC
>JARKUW010000198.1 GCA_029851965.1 Bacteroidota bacterium
ACCTGGCCTACCCAGGTTTCCCGTGCGGTAGCCGTAAGCCCCTTTGAAATAAAATCGATCTGCTCACGTACCTCCGTCCCCAGCACGACCTGAATGACACTAACCACGACGGTCACAAAAACAAGTACTTTTAACCAGACGACACTGGACATCACTGTAACTGGTTCTTTGTGCAACTGACGGGCATAATTGTATGTATATACCAGAACGGCAAGAATGACCAAAGCGAGAAGCATATGTACTGTGACCACCCATGCCAACAAGTTCGTAGACACGACGATTGACCCCAACCAGGCCTGGAAGCCCACCAAAAACAAGTTAAATATGCTGAGTACGATAATTCGGTTTGCCTTACCCCTGTAAGAGAAAGACCTAACGGTCAGCACAAGTAAAAATACGCCAGTTAGCGCGCCCATAAGCCTGTTTCCGTATTCCGTCCAGGTTTGCGCCGCATTGAAGCTTTCCGGGATCAGAATGGACTTATCAGAACGAATTTTCTCTGCCAGCTCCGTTTTACCCATCTTCTCTAAGGTGCGGGCAAAACGTTCATTCTTTTCAACTCTCTTATCAAGAAAATGCTGCTCATAATCCAATGGAAGCTGAGCTACAGATGTTGGTGGGATATACTGCCCAAAACATTTGGGCCAGTCTGGACACCCCATTCCGGAACCAGTACTGCGAACAATACCACCAGCGAGGATCAGCAATAAGGTAACAACAATAGTGATCAGGTTTAGCCTAACAAATCTTTGTTCAGATTCAGGAACCATGCAGTGTGTATGTTAAAAAAAATGGGGCATCTGTAGCGAGTATGTACTCCTGCAGATACCCCATCAATAAAATTCAAAGACTTATATTAGTCGACTTTCTCTCTTTCGATTTGCTCTTGTTTAGCCATCCACTCGTTTTGGATGCGCTCAGAGTTTTCATTGCCTTCAAAATCATGAATCTCGTTAGAAGACATCGTTTGTGAGAAAGGTACTGTCTGCGGGATAAAATCTTCCTCTGCGCCAGGCTTACTGTAGTCATACGGCCAACGGTAAACGGTTGGAATCTCTCCCGGCCAGTTGCCATGTAAATGTTCTACCGGGGTAGTCCACTCTAAAGTATTCGCTTCCCATGGATTTTGAGGAGCTGGCTTTCCACGGAATATAGAATAGAAGAAGTTAAACAGGAACGCTACCTGAGCCAATGCTGCAACGATTGCAGACCATGTTACAAATACGTTTACTGTCATCCATTTTTGCATAAACTCAAACTCAGTGAACGCATAGTAACGACGTGGAACACCGTCAAGACCTAAGAAGTGAAGTGGGAAAAATACCAGGTAAGCACAAGTAAATGTAAGCCAGAAGTGCAGGTATCCCAATTTAGGATTTAACATTCTGCCAAACATCTTTGGAAACCAGTGATACACACCGGCAAGCATACCAAATATTGCAGCTGACCCCATTACAAGGTGAAAGTGAGCCACAACGAAATAGGTGTTGTGTAAGTTAATGTCCAACGATGCATTACCTAAGAATATACCGGTTAAACCACCCGAAATAAAGAAAGACACCAAACCAATTGCAAAAAGCATTGCCGGCGTAAACCTGATGTTACCTCTCCATAAAGTCGCCAAATAGTTAAAGGTCTTAATGGCCGACGGCACCGCAATAATTAGGGTCGTCACCATGAACACACCCCCTAAGAATGGGTTCATACCTGTAACGAACATGTGGTGACCCCATACCAGGAAGGATAGTACAGTAATACCGATTAACGAGTAAACCATCGCATGATAACCGAAGATCGGCTTTCTTGAATTTACCGAAATGATTTCAGATGAAATACCCAAAGCAGGCATAATTACAATATATACCTCCGGGTGTCCCAGGAACCAGAATAAATGTTGCCATAAGATCGGTGATCCACCTTCATTTGGCAATACTTGAGATCCGATAACAATATCAGACAAGTAGAAACTCGTACCAAAACTTCTATCGAAGATCAGCAAGACAACTCCTGCAACAAGTACCGGGAACGATAAGATACCCAATACAGCAGTTAAGAATAACGCCCAGATGGTCAATGGCATTTTCCATAAGTCCATTCCTTTAGTACGCATGTTCAAAACAGTACTTACGTAGTTGATACCACCCATCAAAGATGATGCAACGAAACATACCATACTGATTAACCACAGAGTCATACCCAATCCAGAACCAGAGATTGTTTTTGGTAAGGCAGATAAGGGAGGATAAACCGTCCATCCAGCACTCGCAGGGCCTGTTTGTACAAAGAAAGAGCTCATCATTACCACACATGCGGTAAAGAAGAACCAGTAAGATAACATATTCAAAAATGGTGATGCCATATCACGCGCACCAATCTGAAGGGGAATCAGTAGGTTACTAAAGGTACCGCTCAACCCTGCTGTCAGCACAAAGAAAACCATCATGGTACCGTGGATGGTAACCAGTGCCAGGTAAAACTCCGGCCGGATTCTTCCGCCTTCTGCCCATTTGCCTAAAAACGTTTCCAAAATAGGGAAACTTGTGTCTGGCCAGGCCAGCTGCAAACGGAATAGGATCGACAATCCCATGGCTATTACAGCCATGATGATACCAGTAATTAAGAATTGCTTGGCGATCATTTTGTGATCCTGACTAAAAACATACTTCGTTAAGAATGTTTCCTTGTGATGTCCATGTGCATGGGCATCATGGCTATCATGAGTATGTGAATTTTGTATCGCTATCGTTGACATAATATTACTATTCCAGTTGTTATTTTAATAAGGCCAATTGATTTTTTCTAACCGCACCACTATCCTTAGGGATTGAATCTGTAGCCGCAGGTGCAGTTGCATTTGGCTCAGCTTGTAAAGGCAAATTAAATCGCTTTCTCAAATCGTTATTGATGTAGGTCGGTTGTTTCGCAATCCATTCGTCATACTCTTCCTGAGTTACAACTCTAACGGTACGCTGCATGTTGTAGTGTCCTGACCCACAGATCTGAGAACACAATAAAACATACTTGAAAGCAGGGTCATTGGTCTTTGCCTGCATATCGACCGTTGTAACTGTAGGCGTAAATTCAAAGAATGTTACCATCCCCGGGTTAGCCAAAAGCTGAACACGGAAGTGTGGCATATAAAAGCCGTGGATAACATCCTTAGAGTTGATCATCATACGTACCGGTCTGTTTACCGGAATAACCAGCTCTTCCGTGGCCTGATCATCGTGCGTGTTTTTATCCTTGAAATCGATACCTAAAGTATTCAGTCCGGTAACCATTTTGTAGTTCTTAACCCCAACAACACCGTCAGCTCCAGGATACCTAAGATACCAGGCAAACTGCTGAGCGGTTACTTCTATGCTCAGTGGCTTGTTGTTTGGATCCACAATCTTGAAGAAGATTGATCTCCAGGTAATGAAACCCATAACCACAAGTACTGCAAGAACCAATGCTGGAATGATTGTCCAAACGCGCTCCAAGGCATTGTTATGTGGATAGAAGTACGCTCTTCTGTTTTTATTATGTCTGTATAAGTAGGAGAATACAAATAAGCAGATGTGTGTTAAAATGAAAACGATGGTGGTAATGATCAGCGTGATGTTGAACATCTTGTCTACCTGGACGCCATGCTCGGAAGCGGCCTCCGGAAGGATCATGTTTCCATGAACCGTGTATTCCCAATATACACCATACAATCCAACAATCAGGAAGAGGGCAAACAGTACCGCATTGATCTTGTTCCAGTTGATTCCTTCAGGCTTATCCTGAGCTGTTCTGGTGAGTTCATATACCCGTAATGCTTTACCAATGATCGCTATAAACAAGCACAGTAATAAAAACAGCAGGGTATAAAACAATACAGACTTGTAGACAGGTCCCATATCTACGGTTTTAGATGCTGCGCCAGCGCCTGCTGCAGCTTCTTGTGCAAATAGACTCGTATTTGCACCTGCAGTGGCTATTACTGCAAGACACGCTGTTGTCTTCTTATTTATAAATTTTCCTAAACTCATTTCTTTAATGTAGTATGTTGTATTCAGATACTATAAAATAACTAATCTCTAACCTCGCTCCTATAGATGGTGATTCAAACTTTCCTGTAGGAAAGGATGGTTTTTGGCGATCAAAGCTTGTTTGCTTAATGAAGTTAGAACCGTAAAGGTAAACAATCCAACAAATCCAAGAGCAGTGCCGATCTCTATAAAACCGAAACCATTGTGGCTTTCTACAGCACCAGGCATAATCATCTGATAGAAATCAACCCAGTGTCCACAGATTATAAGTATACAAATGGTCAACAAAACGTTTTCTTTTCTCTTGTTGTCCCTATCCATCAACAAGAATACAGGCACTAAGAAGTTTAAGAACAAGTTCAGATAGAACCAGAATTTATAATATTCAAACCTTTTGAAAAAGTAAACAGTTTCTTCCGGCATGTTGGCATAGTAAATAAGAAGGAACTGCGCGAACCAAACGTAAGTCCAGAAGATCGAGAACCCAAAGATGAATTGTCCAAGATTGTGCAGGTGACTGTTGTTAACGAACTGCATGTAGCCGGCTTTACGAAGCAGAATAAGCAACACTGCAATGGTTGCAAGACAGCTTACCCACATCGAAGCAAAATTGTACCAGCCGAACATCGTAGAAAACCAGTGCGCTTCTAAAGACATGATGTTGTCAAAAGCAAATATCGGGGTGGTAAATCCGTAAAATACCAGGAACATCGCAGCATATTTAAAGCTCTTGGTATAAGAGTTTAATCCGCCTGCTAAATCCTCATTGTAGGACAACTTCGCAAACAGAACAGCGAAGAAGCTGTATACGCCCAGGAATAACACCTGACGGGCCATAAAGAAAGGCACATTCAGATAGGATGATTTTCCGTCGATGAGCTTATCATAATTCTCAGAAGTTGGATCAGTTAATCCAGGTGCATTCCAATGGTGATATAGATTGTGTGTATATAAACCTGCACCTACGACAAGGATTAACACTACTGCAGCAACTGGAAGCGTTCTGGCCATTGCTTGTGGCACCCTAAGGATGGCAGCAGACCAGCCGGCCTGAGCAACAAACTGGATTGCTAGAAAGAATGCACTGGACATGCAAACCGCTGCAAAGTAGTACGCCATTAATAACAGGTTTGCAAAGGTCCTTTCATGAAGTTCATGATTGGAAAAACCGTAACCTATAGCCGCCAATCCAATAACGATGCCGACTATGCTCAAAGTTTTCGCTTTACCTGTAAACTCAAACTGCTCAGTCAAATTATAATTATGAGTTCCCATTTATCTCTTGCTTTTCTTATTGTATTTTTTGTAATTGTTGAACATACATCACTACTTTCCATCGCTCGTTCGGAGACAATTGAGAGGCGTGAGAGCCCAGGTTATTTAGTCCATACATAATCGTATGGTAGATCTTGCCCGCAGTCAGGTCTTTCATCATGCCACCTCTGGAAGATGCAGCGTCACCATGGTAAGCGGGTACTCCACTGTATTTCTCAATCTCAACAAGATGCCCTTTACCATCACCTTTTTCGCCATGACATGGAGAACAAAATACAGTATAGTAGTGCTTTCCGTCTGTCAGGTTTTCTTTGGTCAACTGCATTGGGTTCACCAATTCTCTTCCGGCAGCCTCATATCCATCCTTCGTATTTGCGTATTCATATCTTACAAACCCAATAGGTTCTGTATTCGGCGGAGGAGTTTGAGCAGTCTGCCCGTTTGCAAAGTTCTTATTGGCCTGATCGTAATTGGGTGCAATCGGATCATACATATTTCTTGCATACTCCAGTCCGGTGCTCCGCTTGTCGCTGCATGCAGATAGCGATGCAACAAAAGCAATAGCAAAAAACGCAGCGTAAACTATTTTACTCTTATTCATAGCTAACATACTTCCTTTCATTATATTTTATCTCTAAAGCACCTGCCTCTTTCAATAAACTATCTATTTTACTGTGCTCTGCATTTTGAGCAGCATCAATTGCAATGATGAAACGATCATCAGTAGCCCTTAAATCCATCACCCTCGGTGCTCTACCTGGAAACAGGTGAGATGAAGCGTAGTAAGATCCAACCAAACCAAACGCACAGAACAAAATGGTAAGCTCAAACGTAATCGGAATAAAGTCCGGTAAGGCGAAGTGAGGCTTTCCGCCGATGTTGATCGGCCAGTCGTATGCTGCTGCATAATAAACAAAAGACAGCATGGTTATCGTTCCAGTAATTCCGAAGAAGAAGGCCGCGATGTCTAATCTTGATCTTTTTACACCAAGCTTGGCTTCAATACCGTGTATCGGCATAGGCGTATACACATCGTGTATAGAGATGTTGTTCTCCTGTAACTTCTCGATGCCATGCATCATTTCGTCCGGATCACCAAAACTGCCTAATATATATTTGATATTACTCATTGTTATATTTTTGCGTATTCTTCTTGTTTAACACTATCAAATTTCTCTAGAGAGTCTACATATTCCTTAACGTATGTTTTCTCAATATGTCCTTCTTTAATCTGTGCCAGTTTGGCCTGCTCACTGGATGTTTTGAGCAACAATTTAACCTCGGCCATAGCGATAGAAGGCATCACCCTTAAGAACAGTAAGAACAACGTAAAGAACAAACCAATTGATCCAACGAACACACTCACATCAACCCATGTAGGATAGAACATGACCCAGCTTGATGGAAGGTAGTCACGGTGTAAGGAAATTACGATGATCACAAAACGCTCAAACCACATACCGATGTTCACGATGATGGATAAAATCCAGGAAAGTGGAATGTTGGTTCTAACCTTTTTGAACCACATCAACTGTGTCATCAGGATATTACATCCATACATCATACAACCTGCCCACCAGTATGGTCCGGTGAAACGGATGAGGAATGTATATTGTTCGTATTCACTACCAGAGTAGAACGCAATGAAGAACTCGGTTAAATAAGCAACACCTACAATCGAACCGGTAACAAGGATAATCTTGTTCATCGACTCAATGTGAAACATGGTGATGTAGTTCTCCAGCCCAAGAACCTTACGGGTAACCAATAGAAGCGTCTGTACCATGGCAAAACCAGAGAAGATCGCTCCCGCAACGAAGTAAGGCGGGAAGATCGTCGTGTGCCATCCTGGAATCACAGACGTTGCAAAGTCCATGGATACAATCGTGTGTACCGATAGTACAAGTGGCGTTGCGATACCTGCTAGAATAAGCGATACGGCCTCAAAGCGCTGCCAGGTTTTTACATTCCCAGTCCATCCGAAAGATAGTACCGAGTAGATGCGGCGTCTGAAGCCTACTGCACGGTCACGGATACTTGCGATATCGGGAAGCAAACCTGTGTACCAGAATAATAAGGATACAGAGAAGTAAGTAGAGATGGCAAACATATCCCAAACAAGCGGTGAGTTAAAGTTTACCCACAAAGATCCAAACTGATTTGGCAATGGAAGTACCCAGTAGGCCAACCAAGGACGGCCCATGTGAGATACAACGTAAGTAGCGGCACAGATAACGGCGAAGATGGTCATCGCCTCTGCAGATCTGTTAATGGAGTTCCTCCAGTTCTGGCGGAACAATAAGAGTACCGCAGAAATCAGCGTTCCGGCGTGACCGATACCAACCCACCATACGAAGCCGGTGATGTCCCATGCCCATCCTACTGTTTTGTTCAATCCCCATGATCCGATACCATTCCAGAAGGTATAACTTACAGCAAACAGCCACAATGTTGCACCCAGTAGTGAAACGATAAATCCTATCCACCACGCCTTGTTAGGCTTATTTTCCACCGGTGTTAAAATGTCATCCGTAATTTTCGCATACGTGATATCATGACCGGTGATTAATGGCTCTCTTAATATTGATTCGTTATGTCCTGACATAATTTATTTTCTTTAATATCAGCTTACGCTTGTGTTGTATTCTTAATTTTTGTCATGTATCCTATACCCGGCTGTGTGTTTATCTCCTCTAGTACATAATACACACGCTCACTGCGTAAAGCTTTTGACACTCTCGATTCCGGATCATTCTTATCACCAAAGATAATCGCGTTTGCCGGACAAGCCTGCTGACAAGCCATTTGGATGTCGCCGTCTCTCAAAGGACGTTTCTCCAGCTTAGCCTCCAGTTTACCTACTTGTATACGTTGAATACACATGGTACATTTCTCCATAACCCCTCTTGAACGTGCAGTTACATCCGGGTTAAGAACCAACTGTGTAAATTCATTGTTCAGGTAGTTATCAAAACGTGAGTCATTCCAGAGTTAAACCAGTTGAAACGGCGTACTTTATACGGACAGTTGTTTGCACAATAACGTGTTCCCACACAACGGTTGTAAGCCATGTGGTTCAAACCATCTGAAGAGTGAACTGTTGCCAATACCGGGCAAACTGTTTCACATGGTGCATGCTCGCAATGCTGACACAACATTGGCTGGTGAACAACAGACACATTGTCAAGATTTTCCATCTCTTCAATCTCGTCCTCTTTTGTAACACCTTTACCATTCTCCTCAAAGCTGTAGTAACGGTCAATACGAATCCAGTGCATTTCACGACGACGGCGAACCTCGTCACGTCCAACAACAGGAATGTTATTTTCTACGTTACAGGCCACAATACAAGAACCGCAACCAGTACATGCATTTAGGTCGATAGCCATTACCCAGTCGTTACCTGGTCTTTCAAAAGTGTCCCATAAGTCATAAGTCTTATGTTTTTCTCCATGATTTCCAGATCCGCTAGCCGGGTCTTTCACATATTCTTTAAAAGTAGCTTCCCTGATGATATTTCTTCCTTCGTAAGAATGGTGCGTTTGTGTTTGCGCCAACTGGTAGGTATCACCGGTTTTGGTAGTGGTTACCGAAGTGTAGTAATTTAGTGTACCATTGTTGAAGGAAAGGAACGGGTAGGCATCTTTACCAACATTGTCACCCGCTTTACCAGCTTTCGTTCTTCCATACCCCAGGGCGATGGAAGCTGTTCCCTGCGCCTGTCCTGGTTGAATCAGTACAGGAAGGTCAATGGCGTAACCGTTTGCCGCTTTAACCGTTACAACATCAAATTCGTTGTAGCCAAGCTTCTCTGCAAACTTTGGTGCCATGGCGATATAGTTATCCCAGGTCACCTTGGTTACTGCATCCGGCAACTCCTGTAAATAGGCGTTGTTTGCATGTTTACCACCGCGCATTGCGCCATTTTCGTAAACGTGTAACTCGATATCTTTTGCAAGTGCCTTGCTGGTATTCAGCACAGACGGCGCTACAGTTGCAAGTGACATGCTGAAGGTGTAGCTACCTGCAGGCTTCGCCGGCGCAAAGAAAATACCGGTTTGCAATAAATCATTCCAGGTTTTGCCAACGGTCGGCAGAATGTTCGCTTCCCAGTTGTTTCTTACATATTGATAGTAATCTTTAACCGGGTTGTCAGACCAGATCAAAAGACTCTGCTCTGCCTGTCTCGAATTGAAGATCGGGTTGATCGTCGGCTGTACGATAGAATAAACCCCTTCATATACATTTGCATCACCCCATGACTCTAAGTAGTTCTGGTTGATGGCAATAACATCACATAAAACGGCACTCTCATCCGAACGGTCCGAGAAAGACACCTTCAAGGGCACCTTGCTCAACCCAGCTGCAAATGATTTTGCATTAAATGACCCATAAGCAGGGTTGGCATCCAGGATGAATACCGCTCCAACTTCTCCCCTGTTCATCTCGTTCAAAAACTCCGAATATTCGGCATCATTACCTGCGTAACGTTTCGAAGGATTATCCAGGTCGATTGTTGTGCCGTAGCTGCCAATTGCAGAGTTGATCGCATTCACCAGGATCTGCGTAGAAACATCGTTAGAACCGGAAACAACCAATGCTTTTCCTTTGTTCTGCGCAAGCTCTTTACCAAGAAGTTTTAATGCTTTCTCCGCACTGGTATTGTTTGGCAATACGCCGCCAGCAAGTGTACCGCCAGTGATCGCGTTGTATAAAGTGATCAAAGCAGGTCCTTCTTCGGACAGTTTAATTGGGATGCGGGTATCTGCATTGGTACCGGTAACACTCATACCAGCTTCAAATTGGAAGTGGCGTGACATTTTACCGCTCTTTAATGCCTGGTCATTTCTGTTAGACACATACTGAACAGTATATTCTTCCGGACTGATCCAGGTACCGAGGAAGTCTGCACCAAATCCAATGATCAGGTCTGCTTTATCAAAGTTATATTTCGGTAGAACGGCTTTACCAAAGCTGTTCTCATTTGCCTTGATGATACCTGTGTAAGAAACCGGATCAAATTGTATATGTCTTGTAGCCGGATAAGCCTTAGTGAAATCGGCGATTACGCTTTTAGTCGAAGGGCTGGTAATGGTTGAAGATACAATACGAATCTTCTTACCGGATGACTGAACCTTAACAAGCTCAGATTTCACAAACTGATCAACACTTGACCAGGTGGTTTCTGAACCCTTAAGAACAGGTGCCTTAAGTTTCGATACGTCATATAAGTCAAGAACTGAAGCCTGTGTAGGTGCATCTGTACCGTGGCTGAATATGCCTGCATTCGGATTCGGTTCAATTTTAATTGGTCTTCCCTCTCTGGTCTTTACTAGAATACTCTGACCGTTGTAGCTGGACACATAGTAATTAGGTATACCCGGAACTACATCTTCCGGCTTAACCAGGTAAGGAATAGATTTATGTACAGGAGCAGGCTGACAGGCAGCCAATGTAACAGCACCAAGACCAAAGCCCAAAGCTTTTAAAAAGTCGCGGCGCGGAGTTACTGTACTTAATCCTGCTTCATTTAAAACATCTTCTATTGGAAGGGGCTCAGCAAATTCACTCTTGTTGTTGTCAACAAAATCGGAAGTGTTTTTCAACTCCTCTAAGCCTTTCCAGTATTTTTTATTGCTTTCCATTTAAGCTATATTACTGTTTATCGAACGTTTTTAACTAATATTATTAATAGTGACATTTACCACACTCCAAGCCACCTAAAGAAGCAGGAGTAATCTTCTCACCTTTTTTGATCTTCTCATGTGCTTCGATGATCTTGTCGTAGAATGCGTTGCCTTTTACATCCAGCTGCGTCTCTTTGTGACAGTTGATACACCATTTCATGGTTAAAGGAGAATACTGATAAATCTCTTCCATTGTATCTACAGGACCATGGCAGGCAAAACAAACCGGCTCATTCGGCTTAATCCCTTTAGATTTACGGATCGCCTCTTCCGCAACAACAACATGTTGTGAGTGATTGAAGTAAGCAAAGTCAGGAAGGTTATGCACACGAATCCATTCTACTGGCTTCTCTTTAGATTTGTCGTAGGTCATCTTGTCTGCATCATAACCCAATGCATTGTAGATTTTCTGAATTTCAGGAGAAATATTTCCATCATGATTGTCCCTGCCTTGTACCGCTTTATGGCAGTTCATACAAATGTTCAGTGATGGAATTGATGCGTTCTTAGATTTGAATGCACCAGAGTGGCAATACTGGCAATCAATCTGGTTCACACCGGCATGCAGTTCATGCGAGAACTTAATCGGCTGCACCGGCTGGTAGCCCGTATGAACACCCGTGTTCCACATACCCATCCATCCAAACGATCCAAGGAAAATAACCAGACACAATATGAAGAAAAATATGAATTTTTTGTTTTTGAATAATCTTGCAATTCCTTCGGATACCGGAAGCCTGGTGTCTTCAACAATAACAACACCTTGTTTCTGCAGAATTAAACGCTCCAGCATGCGGATCGCACGAGCCAAAACGATCAAAACAATAACTGATAAAACAATTACTGCAATAACCCCTGCAATCGAGAAGCTTGAAACTTCTTCCTGAGCAGCGCCAGCCGCAGCTTCACCTTCTTTTTTCGGCTCGCCTGCTTTAACATACGCTAAAATGTTTTTGATCTCTTCAGGAGTCAACGTTGGAAACGCAGTCATCTCTGCATTCGGATTCCATTTAGACGCCTCAATAGCTTCTTTATCACCGGACGCAATAAGCGCTGGCGCATTGTTAATCCACTTGATTAAAAATTCTTCGCTTTTGGTAGGAACTACCGTTTGTAATGCCGGACCAACAAGGTCGCGATCTAATGCGTGACAAGATGTACATCTTTCTCTAAAGATTGCCCTACCCTGTACCGCGTCTTGTGCTTTTGAACCAGAAACAATTAAAACAGATAAGGCCGTAAACATGAATGCTGACTTCCAAACTCTTCTAATGATCAATGAGATATTCCTCATAATGAGTATTTTAATGCTATTATTTAAAAAACTGAATGATTGTTATTGACTTTTAATTGAATATTAACCATCAAAACGTGCACAAAAGTAAAGTTTATTAGGATACCAATGACAAATTAGTGACAGGAAATACAATTTATAACCATTCTAAATTGAAGTCAAAAAAGGCCTTAAACAACGAAAATCAGCAATTTTTTACAATCGCTGATTTTCAAACAACCCACCGAAAGGGATATAGTTTTGCTTTTTTAAATTACATTTTTAATACCCATGCAAAAATCAATGGAACAACGATCGTCGCGTCTGATTCTACGATAAATTTCGGGGTGTGGATATCTAATTTTCCCCAGGTAATCTTCTCATTTGGAACTGCACCGGAGTAAGAACCATAGGAAGTTGTCGAATCTGAAATCTGGCAGAAATAGCTCCAGAAAGGAATGTTCGGCATTTCCATGTCCTGATACAGCATAGGTACCACACAGATTGGAAAATCACCTGCAATACCCCCGCCGACCTGGAAGAATCCGATACCTTTACCCTCACTATTGGCAATATACCAGTCAGCAAGCCAACCCATATATTCAATACCACTCTTCATGGTGCTTGCGTTCAATTCTTTTTTCATCACATACGAGGCGAAGATATTTCCCATGGTAGAATCTTCCCATCCGGGAACTACAATTGGCAGGTTCTTTTCTGCCGCTGCAAGCATCCATGAATTTTTAGGGTCAATCTCGTAATACTGCTCCAAATCTCCGCTTAGCAGCATTTTGTACATGTACTCATGTGGAAAATAACGCTCGCCGGCATCATCAGCATCCTTCCATAGTTTATGGATGTGCTTCTGCAGCCTGCGAAATGCTTCCTCCTCCGGAATGCAGGTATCGGTAACTCTGTTGTAGTGATTTTCCAACAGATCCCACTCGTCCTGCGGACTAAGATCACGGTAGTTTGGCACACGCTTGTAATGCGAATGGGCAACCAGGTTCATGATGTCCTCCTCAAGGTTCGCACCGGTACAGGAAATGATCGATACTTTGTCCTGACGGATCATCTCCGCCAGCGAAATACCAAGTTCTGCAGTACTCATTGCGCCTGCAAGTGTGATCATCATTTTACCGCCTTCTTCTAAGTGCTGTTCATAGCCTTTAGCTGCATCAACCAGAGCTGCTGCATTAAAGTGAAGGTAGTTACCTTCAATGAATTGTGATATAGGTCCTCTAGTACTCATTTCTAAATTTTAATAATTTGCAAAAGTAGTAAATAATTCTCAATGACTATCTTCAAGCCTAGAAAAGTGGCCGCGCCGGGGGGATTTGACATCCCATTAACCAATGCTAGTACCTGATCTTAAAATGTTCTTTGGCTTGTCCTTTTTTGAAGTACACCAGGCCAATCCAAAACAGATCAATGGTGACCGTTACCTGAGGGTTTTGTTTAATCTCTTCCCATGCTTCTTTCATTCCCGCACTCCAATAGATATCATCAAAAATCAACAGGGAATTTTCATGAACCTTTGGCAAGCACCACTTGAAATAGTTTAAGGTGGCCTCCTTTCGGTGGTTGCCATCTATATAAACAAAATCCAGCTTTTGCTTCTCGTCGATCACCGCCGGGAGCAGGTCGTCGAAGTTCCCAACCTTAAGTTCTACATTTTTCAATTGCAACTCCCGGAAGTTGGAAGCAGCAACTGCAGCGGTTTGCGGACACCCTTCAATGGTAATCACTTTCCCCTGTGGCAACGCAGTAGCGAGATAGGCGGTCGTCAGCCCAAGGCAGGTACCCAGCTCAATAACCAGCTCCGGCTGAGTATCTTTAGCGAGCCGGTAGATCAGCTGGGCCAGTCTCGGCCGCTTCAAGGCGTTTTTGGCAATCTGCTTTACCGACTTACTACGATTCTTATTCAGATGTGATCCGGCACCCAGATCCGTTACCTGAATCAGCCGATCGTCATGGAGAAGTTTTTTTCGCTGCGCTTCTATCCTTTTATAATCTGATTTATCCCCAATGTCGTAAATTACCTCATCCGTTAACTTGTAAACGAACGGAGAATGCGTTCCGTGCCTGGTTTTAGAAGTAAAACGGTGTTTTAAAAAGTCATAAATAAAAGTAAATGCCATATCCGCAAAAGTAGGTAAACAATTGAAATTGCATACTAATCAAACCACCATAAGCATACCGGAGACAAAAGGTATGAATATTGATGGAACAGAGGCAACTGCCTCAACTACCCATAACAGTTTACACCCATGAAACACAGCACGGAAATTAGCGCCCTGGTGAAGTTGCTCGATGACAGTGATCCGGAAGTATTTGAACATGTCGAGAATCGTTTACTGGAATATGGAAATGAAGTAATCGATTTTCTGGAAAATGTTTGGGAAAACACCCTGAATACAGTGCTTCAGGAAAGAATCGAGAACCTGGTCCACCTGATCCAGTTTAACAATGTGAAAGAGGACCTGAGCCTTTGGTTTCAAAGTGGTGCCTTTGATTTGCTTAAAGGTGCACTCGTCATCAATCGCTACCAATACCCGGATCTGGACGAACAGAAGCTCATCAATCAGATTGAGGAAATAAAGCGGGAAATCTGGCTGGACCTGCAGTATGAAATGAGTTCTATAGAGAAGATCAAGCTGATCAACCACGTTTTTTACAATGTGTATGGCTTCCGGGGAAACACGAAAAATCACAACGATCCACAAAACTCATACCTCAGCCAGGTGTTGGAAAGTAAACGGGGAAACCAGATTTCCTTGGCCATTCTCTATTCCACACTCGCACAGAAGCTGGACATTCCGGTATACGGCGTCAATCTTCCGCAGCACTTTATCCTAGGCTACGTAGACGAAAGCCGTAGGAAAGAAAATGAATTTGGAGTACTGTTTTACATCAATGTCTTCAATAAGGGCGCCATATTTGGAAAACACGATGTTGATCACTTCCTCAGACAGCTCCAGCTGGATCCATTGCCGGGGTTCTATACCCCGTGCAGTAATGTGGAAATCATCAGGCGAATTTTAAGGAACCTGATTGCCGGCTATGAAAGTCAGGGCCTTTTGGATAAAGTCGCTGAACTGCAGGAACTACAAGACATCATCTCCACTCCGGAAATCTAGTGGATTTGCCGCATTCATTCTAGTTGATAAAATGATTGCTGCGCAACCAATTTTGAAGATGATCAAACCACTGGTCTCTGGTCGTCCTGTTGTTTAAACCGAAGCCATGGCCTCCAGCCTGATATAAATGTGTTTCAACGGGAACTTTCTTTGCGACCAATGCCTCATTAAAGGCAATGCTATTCGCCACCGGAACAACGTCATCGTCATTTGCATGAACAAGAAAAGTTGGCGGTGTTTGTGCCGTCACTCCGGTCTCGTTTGAAAAGTAATCTCTTTGCGTTTCAGGCAGCGTCTGTCCGATCAGTTTGACAGCCGAACCGACATGTGGCGAGTGCACAAAGGATATGACCGGGTAAATGAGTATGGAAAAATCAGGACGCAGACTAATCTTTTCGGGATTCTGAATCTTCACGTCCCCGTAATGAACGGTTAAGCTGGAGGCCAGATGTCCCCCAGCAGAGAAGCCCATGATGCCGATCTTCGCCGGATTGACTCCATACCTTGCCGCGTCCTTCCGCACCAGGTACATCGCCTGCTGCGCATCCTGTAACGGACCAAATGATTTATCAACCATAATTTCGTCAGACGGCAGCCTGTATTTTAGCACAAACGCAGCAATACCTGCTTCATTAAGCCGCTTTGCAATCGTGAAGCCTTCATGATTGATCGCCAGAATGGAATAGCCACCACCAGGGCATACGATAACTGCAGCACCAGTCGCCTTTTCTTTTGCCGGTAAATACACCGACAGCGTTGGCTCGCTTACCTTACTTACCCGCTCAATGCCATCCTTGCCGGTTTCGGATACTTCTTTGTAGCCCGATGGAACGCCTTTAGCACCTGGAATGGCGCCCGGGTATAATTTCACGACGGTCTGTGCCATAACAACATTGCTTGCAAAAACACTGAATAAAAGAAAAACGGCTGCTGCTCTCATTAGAATTCCATTAGATATGCCTTTAAAAAATCATTTAGATCACCATCAAGAACGGCCTGGGCGTTGGAGGTTTCGTAGTTCGTACGTAAATCCTTCACCAGTTTGTACGGATGCAGAACATAGTTACGTATCTGAGACCCCCATTCTATCTTCATTTTAGAACCTTCAATAGCCGCAGTAGCTTCCATTCTTTTCCGCATTTCCGCCTCATACAATTGCGACTTTAAAAGCCGCAGTGCATTCTCCTTGTTTTGCAGCTGTGAGCGCGATTCCTGGTTTTTGATCACAATGCCAGATGGCTTGTGATACAACCGTACCGCCGTCTCCACCTTGTTCACATTCTGCCCGCCTGCGCCGCCGGAACGGAAGGTTTCAAACTCAATGTCCGAATCTTTCACCTCTATTTCGATGGTGTCATCAACCAGCGGGTAAACATATACGGATGCAAAAGAGGTATGTCTACGCGCATTGGAATCAAATGGCGAGATCCGCACCAGGCGGTGTACTCCATTTTCTCCCTTCAGATAGCCGTACGAAAACTCCCCCGCAAACTGAAGCGTAACCGACTTAATCCCGGCAACCTCCCCTTCCTGTGAGTCCTGTTCGGTGACCTTGTACCCGTTTTTCTCTCCCCACATGATGTACATTCGCATCAGCATCGCGGCCCAGTCACAGCTTTCTGTACCGCCCGCTCCTGCCGTGATCTGCATAACCGCCTGCAGCTGGTCTTCTTTGCTGCTCAGCATGTTTTTCAACTCCAGATCTTCAATGGCTTCGAGACAGGCCTGATACTGCTCCTGCATCTCTTCTGCAGTCGCATCGCCTGTTTGCAAAAAGTCAAATAAAACCTCGGTATCGTCCAGCTTACGTTGAACGTCCTGCCACGCATCGGTCCACACCTTCTTGGCATTGATGCCGGCAAGATGCTTCTCCGCCTTCTTGGGATCATCCCAGAAGTCTGGCTGCAGGGTAAGCTCCTGCTCTATATAAATATCCTCTAAACGTGTTTCGACGTCAAAGATGCCTCCTCAGCGACGCTACTCTGTCCCTTAAATCCTGTATTTGTTCTTTAGTCATAAAAACAAAGTTAAAATAATTATCATTTGTTGCACAGGCAAAAGACGTCCTTTGGGTATTGGGCGTAAATTTCTCGTGATTATACGCCTTTTAACATAATCTGGGGGCCGGCATGAAAAACACGGCAAATAAGCGTTATTTTAGCAAACATAAATTTACGAGTATGCTGCCTTCAATTAACTTCACGGAAACAAAAGCCTATACCTACCTCGCGGATCATTTTATCGACATCAACACAAAAAGTCTCAAAACACTTTTTGAAGAAGATAAAGACCGCTTCGAAAAATTCTCTATTCTTTTTGAGGATATTTTGTTTGATTATTCCAAAAACCGCATTGATGACACCACACTGGCATTATTAATTCAGCTGGCAAAAGAGTGCAAGCTGGATGAAGCCATAAAGGCGATGTTCAGTGGTCAGGTAATCAACCAGACCGAAGGGCGACCGGTACTGCACATTGCCTTGCGAAACCAGGGTAACGATCCAATCCGTGTAGACGGAAAAGACGTAATGGAAGATGTGAACCGCGTGCTGGATAAGATGAAAAGCTTTTCAGAGGAAATCATCTCCGGTTCCTGGAAGGGATATACAGGGAAAGCGATAACGGATGTCGTTAACATTGGCATCGGTGGATCCGACCTCGGACCGGTAATGGTTACGGAAGCCCTGAAAGCATATAAGAATCACCTGACCATGCACTTTGTGTCCAACATCGATGGAACACACATGGTAGAGACCTTGAAAACCGTAAATCCGGAAACAACCTTATTCCTGGTGGCTTCAAAAACCTTTACCACTCAGGAAACCATGACCAATGCCCATAGTGCCCGGGAGTGGTTCTTACAGTCCGGTGCCGCGGAAGGCGATATCGCCAAACACTTCGCCGCATTGTCCACAAACGCAAAAGATGTCGCCGCTTTCGGAATTGATACGGAGAACATGTTTGAGTTCTGGGACTGGGTCGGTGGAAGATACTCCCTCTGGAGCGCGATTGGTTTGCCAATTGCCCTAAGCGTCGGTTTCGACAATTTCCAGCAACTTCTTGCAGGTGCTCACGCTACAGATCAGCATTTCCAAAATACAGAGTTCGAAAGCAATGTACCCGTGATCATGGCCTTACTTGGCATCTGGTACATCAACTTCTTCGATGCAGAAACCCAGGCCATCCTGCCTTACGATCAGTATATGCACCGCTTTGCCGCTTACTTCCAACAGGGCGACATGGAAAGTAACGGTAAACACGTAGACCGCAATGGAAATGACGTCACCTACGAAACCGGTCCGGTGATCTGGGGTGAGCCCGGAACAAACGGCCAGCATGCTTTTTATCAACTCATTCACCAGGGTACACGCTTAATCCCATGTGATTTCATTGCACCAGCACAAAGCTTAAATCCCATTGGCGAGCATCACCCGATCCTGCTTTCCAACTTCTTTGCGCAAACAGAAGCCCTGATGAACGGAAAAGACGAAGAGCAGATTAAAGAAGAGTTAACCAAAGATGGAAAGACGGCTGAGGAAATCGAAAAAATTGCACCTTTCAAGGTATTTGAAGGCAATCGGCCAACAAATTCCTTTTTACTCAAAAAAGTAACCCCGTATTCGCTCGGAAGCCTCATTGCGATGTATGAACATAAGATCTTCGTGCAGGGCATCATCTGGAACATCTTCAGCTTTGACCAATGGGGTGTGGAGCTGGGAAAACAACTCGCCAAAAGCATTCTTCCGCAGCTGAAAGATGATCAGCAGGTAAGCAATCATGATGCCTCAACAAATGGATTAATCAACCAGTACAAGGCCTGGAGATAACATTTAATCAACCACTTATAAACGCTTAATTAAGCTGGCAATAACCGCTATTGCCAGCTTTTTTTTGTGCGGAAAATTTACGTTTTCCATTCTCCGGCAATTAAACCTTTTGATGGCTGCCGTGTTTAACATAATGAACACATATTCAAACAATCATGAAAAACTTAAGATATATTTTCGCCCTTTTATTCACCGTTTCTACTGCCCAGATCTATGCGCAAACAGATAAAGAAACGACAAAAAGAATCATCGGGGAGCAGAACTTCAATTTCGTTGCCACGCGCGCGAATCCAATGCCTAGTAATGCTTTGAACAGAATTCTCTATAGCTTTCCGAATTCCAGCAACGAGATTGTGAACCTCAATGGGTCACAGTACGATTTAAGAATAACTAAGGACAGTGTGGTGGCCGTTCTCCCCTATTTCGGAAGAGCCTTCAATGCTTCTATGGATCCGAAAGAGGCCGGAACAAGATTTAAGTCTAAGGATTTTAAATACTCCGCGGTTAAAAAGAAAAACAACTGGGTCATCACGATCAATCCAAAGGACGTGAGGGACAATCAGCAACTGGTCTTGAATGTTTCTGAAAGTGGCTATGCTACGCTGAATGTAAACAACACCAACAGACAGCCGATTTCCTTCAATGGATACATCAGTGAGAACAAGGCGGATAAGAAATAACCAGCTACTTCCCTTTTCCGGGAATCATTTTGATCTCGAAAAGCTTGTCCCACTTCTTTCCGGTAATGTAAAGCCGCTTTCCTTTCGCGTCCCAGGCGATGCCGTTTAGCACATCCGTATTGGAATAGCTATCTGTCTTGGGAAGAATACCGGAAGCGTCAATGTAGGCTTCTACAACACCGGTAGCCGGATTGATGATGGCTATTCTGTCCGACTGGTATATGTTCGCATACAATTTACCGTCAATGTATTCCAGTTCGTTCAGCTGGTCCACCTGGCCTTTATCGTCATAAACCTCTATATATTTTTCTTCAGCCAAATTTTCCTTGTTCAAAAACCAGATCCGGTTCGTACCGTCTGATTTCAGCAGTTGCTTGCCATCAAAGGTTAGACCCCATCCTTCCCTGCTGTTTTGGTAAGGGAAGGTGCTCAGCTGCTTGAATGAACTGGCATCATACACAATGCCCATATTGTTTTGCCAGGTCAGCATCACAACCTTATTGTCGATTAAGGTTGACCCTTCAGCAAAGTATTGCTTGTCAATATCAATCCGCTGCAGGGACTTGCCGGTTTTGGGATCTACCCAGCGTAACGTAGAGGTACCGTATTCACCGGTACTCTCCAAAAACCTTCCATCGTGGTATTCCAGACCCTGGGTGTAAGAAGTGGTATCATGCGGAAATGTATTCAGAACCTGATAGCCGTAAATGGCTGGCTTTACAGCCGATTTAAAGACGATATTAACGGTAATGGTATCTTTTGTCTGGTTGTGATCCACGATCGCAGACAACAGCTTATAGCCCAAAGAGAGCTCAGCAGACTTAAATGTAAACGGCGCCGCATCAGCGGATTTGCCGAGTGGCTTTTCATCAAGCATATAGGTTACCGAAGAAACCGTTTCTCCTTTTGGAACGTCAAGTTCCACACGTACATCCTGACCCAATACGTACTCCTTACCTTGTTCCGGATTTTTAAAGCTTATCGCGGAGGATTCTTTATGCTCCTTACAGGAAGCAAGTAGCCCGGCGGAGAGTGCAACGAAAGAGATTAAAGTGATTTTATAAACGTTCCTTTTAATTTGGCCAAAATGCATCTTCAATGTGGTTAATTTCATAAAGTTCTTTATTTTCAAATACAATTGCAATGATATCAAAACGGATCTCACCCTGGTGATTCCTTCGGGCGATATATTCCGAAGATGCAAATTCCAGCTGTTTTTCCTTTTTCCAGTTCACAAAGTCTTCCGGAGTACCATGGTCCGCAGAACGGCGGGTCTTTACCTCCACAAAAATAATCTTTTCATCCAAGGCAACGATCAGATCTACTTCGGCCCGGCCGAAACGCCAGTTCTGTTCCAGAATCTGATACCCCTTGCTCAGCAGCAGCTCCTTCGCAAGCTGTTCTCCATATCTTCCCAGGTCTAAATGCAGCGCCATTATTTCAGAATTACGGAGCCCAGGAATTTGGAGATCTCCTTCTCTACATTCTTAATGTAGGCATACCGTTGCATCAGGATCTCCTGATTCACCGGATCATCCTCTACCTTAATCTCCTGCAATACATCCAGCAATATCTGATCAACCTTCTTCTTTTTCAGGTGAAATATCCCCCCGAGTATCGTCGCCTTCAAATTGACACTTTCATCACGTACATAGATCTGGTGCTTGTTGTACCAGTTCTCACTTAACGTGTATGGCGATGTAGATAAGGTGATGGCGAGATCGGCGATCTGCCGGTCTTCACTCTTGATGAACTGGTTGGCGACGGGCAAATGCCCGTTTTCAATTTCCTGCCGGTACTCGGCAATGATCCGTTTGCACACTTCATGCTTGAAGCTTACATCTGATAGATTCTGAATGATGAAGGAACCAATAAACATGTTGTCTATCTTATCCCAGTTCACCAGTTCGTGTCCGTAGGCCAGCAGCAGACGTACAATTTCCTGTTCCTGCAGTTCTTCGTCGTCAGCCTTAACTGCGGCAGGCTGTGGGCTGTCGTCAAACAGATTCTCCGGAGGACCATCGCCGCCGTACTGTGGCGAGGGCTGCTGGGATTGCTGACTCGATTTCTTAAACTTTGCCGCCCGCATCTGGTTCAGCTCCGATAAAAGAATGCGCTCTTCCACCTGCAGCAAGTGACTGCATTCACGGATGAAGACTGAAGCCTTGATGTTATCCGGAATCTTGGCAATACTTTCAACAATATCCCTGATAATTCCAGCCCGTTTGATCGGGTCAGTACCAGCTTCCTTCAAGAGGGTGGTGGCCTTATAGAGAATAAAGTCCTTGCGGTTGTTTTCGATGTAAAGCTTAAATGCTCCGGCGCCCACCAGGTGCATGTAAGAATCTGGATCATGC
>JARKUW010000223.1 GCA_029851965.1 Bacteroidota bacterium
GTAAATTGCTTTAAATGTGGCAAAGTTTTCATAGTTCAAAGGTTTAACAGCTTAAACCAATTTGAATGCCAAATTTTAATTTCGCACTAAATCACAGCAGTTCTTTTGCATTAATTTTGGCCCCGAAAGGAAATGATAACTTACTAATCTATTGGTGATTAAAATATTTGCTGAAAGTTGTTGATGAGCACCATTCTGCTTCTGCGCAGCAACTCTACGAATGGCTATTTTACGTATATGGTTTTGATGTTCACGAACTCATGAATTCCAAAAAGACCAAGTTCCCTGCCGTATCCGGATTGATTGATTCCCCCAAACGGCAGCCTTGGATCCGACTTCACCAGTGAATTTACAAAAGAGCAACCCGCCTGAAGCTCGAACTTTGCAATACGCTCGCCTTCTTCGATGTTACGTGTGAATACTGCTGAGCCGAGGCCAAAACTGGTATCATTCGCAATGCGTATCGCTTCTTCGCTATTTTTTGCGGAAAACACAGATGCCACCGGACCAAAGGTTTCCTCCGTATAGGCTGGCATCCCTTTCCTGATCCCCGTGAGTATTGTCGGCGTATAGAAGGCATGCTCCCCTCCAGCATCGGGAATTTTGCCGCCCAGAATACAGGTAGCGCCTTGTTGAATGTTTTTCTGAACGTGTTTGTGCAGCTCGTCACGAAGATCAATCCTGGCCATCGGGCCAAGGTCACTGTGCTCATCCAGGGGATCTCCCGTAACTTTTTCCGCCATACGTGCCGTAAAGGACTCCAGGAAGACTTTCTCTACACTTTCAACAGCAATAAAGCGTTTTGCCGCAATGCAGCTTTGGCCATTATTGATGAGCCTGCTCTGCGCGCACACTTCTGCGGCAAACTCCACATCTGCGTCCTCCAGAATCAAATATGGATCACTGCCCCCAAGTTCAAGAACCGATTTCTTCAGTAATCCGGCAGCCTGCTGCGCCACCTGCATTCCCGCTTCGGTACTCCCCGTAAGCGTGACAGCCTTCACAAAGGGATGGGCAATTACTTTCTGGGTAGCTTTGCTGTCGATCAACAGTGTCTGGAATACATATTTAGGGAATCCTGCTGCCAGCAGCACATCTTCAATGGCAAGTGCACAGCCCGGCACATTGGAAGCATGCTTCAGTACACCGCAGTTGCCCGCCATCAAACCAGGTGCTAAAAAACGGAACGCCTGCCAGAAAGGAAAGTTCCAGGGCATAATTGCCAGCACGACGCCAAGTGGCTGAAAGCTGATGAAGCTTTTTGAGGCTTCCGTTTCTACCTCCTGGTCCCTCAGGAAGTCAGCTCCATTTTTTGCGTAGTACGTGCATACGGATGCACATTTTTCAATTTCAGAGATCCCGTCCTTTAAGGGTTTACCCATCTCCAATGCCATCAACATCGCCAGGTCAGTCTTACGCTCACCAAGTACATTTGCCAGGTTGTCGAGCAGTCGCGCCTTTTCTGCAAGGGACACCTTTCGCCACTCCGGCCAGATCTCATGGGCATGCACAATTTTACTTTCTACCGCGGCATCGCTGTCGGCTACATAGGACTGGACAAGTTTTCCGTTCAGCGGATTGATGGACTGGATCGACATAGAATTGGGTTTAAAAGGTGAGCGGGGATATCTCCTCCGAAATACCCCCGCTCTAAATTAACGCTCTCCCTATAAAGACGATCCCAATCCTCGTTTAGTATATGGCCATGAAAATAAATTTAAAAACACGGTGAGGTGCTATAATCTTGATTTGTGGTTTCTACGCCCGTATAAAGAGTACAAAACTTAAAACATTTGGAGTCCCTTTTTTATTGATGTATGCATGAAAGAAAGGACTAGCCTGAACCACAGAAATATCGGCGTAAATTTTAATGGATCAAATGAAGCAAACGTTACGCTTTGGGCACCGTTAGCAGAACATGTCCAACTGGTCTTGAAAGATGGAAGTACCCTGGACCTTAACAGGGGAGAACTCGGCTACTGGCATGCGACAACCAGCCAGATCAAGCCAAACGATAGTTATCAATTTGCTATTGATAAAAAACAGCCACTTCCAGACCCTGCGTCTTTAAGTCAGCCCGAAGGTGTGCATGGGCCTTCCCGCGCATACAACCTGAATGCTTTTACCTGGAACGACCAGGCCTGGAATAACATTCCCCAGGAAGATTACATTATCTATGAACTTCATGCCGGAACATTCTCGGCATCCGGAGACTTCGGCGGGATCATACCCAAGCTGGATCACCTCATACAACTTGGCGTTACCGCGATAGAAATCATGCCCGTTGCACAGTTTCCCGGAAGCCGGAACTGGGGCTATGATGGCGTGTTTCCTTTCGCCGTTCAAAACTCCTATGGGGGCCCGGAAAAGCTTCAGGAGCTTGTACAGGCGTGCCATGATAAGGGGCTTGCCGTAATTCTGGATGTGGTCTACAACCATGTCGGTCCGGAAGGCAACTATTTTGGCCAGTTCGGGCCATATTTTACGGATAAATACCATACGCCCTGGGGCCAGGCCGTGAACTTCGATGATGAACATTGCGATGGTGTACGCGATTACTTCATCGAAAACGTCTTGATGTGGTTCCGCGATTTCCATATTGATGCCCTGCGGATGGATGCCGTTCACGCGATAAAGGATCTCAGTGCGACACATATACTCAAGGAGATCAAGGAGCACGTTTCCCGCTACGTGGAGAGCTCCGGTAAAAATCATTATCTGATCATAGAATGTGACCTCAATGATCCCCGGTTCCTCGATGATACCAATAAGAACGGATTCGGAATGGATGCACAATGGATCGATGAATTCCATCATGCCTTGCGCGTTACCGCAGGGCAGTCACCAACCGGCTATTATGAAGATTTTAAGGGCATTAAAGACCTCGAGAAGTCGTACAAAGATGCCTACGTGTACGATGGCCAGTATTCCCCGCACCGAAAGAAGTTGTTTGGAAGGAATGCCGAAGAACATACCGGCGCCGAGTTCATTGTCTTTTCTCAGAATCACGACCAGGTCGGCAACCGGATGCTTGGCGAAAGAAGCAGCACCTTATACAGCTATGAAATGCAGAAGCTGCTGGCGGCTGCGGTCCTCTGCAGTCCGTTCTTACCGATGTTATTTATGGGTGAAGAGTGGGGAGAGACAAATCCGTTCCTGTACTTCGTCAGCCATACCGATCAGGAGCTGAACCTTGCCGTCAGAAAAGGAAGAAAAGCAGAATTTGCCGCCTTTCACAATGAGGGAGAAGCACCTGATCCAGACAAAGAAGAAACTTTTCTGGAGTCTAAGATCCAATGGAACCTGCTGGAAGAACAACCGCATGCGACACTCTTGGCCTACTATCGGGAGCTTATCGCGCTGCGAAAAAGCCATCCGGCACTGCACAATGGCAGCAGAAAAAACCTGGAAGTTGCCGCCCTGGAAGACCAGAACTGCCTTGTACTAAAAAGATGGGAAGGTGAAGAAACCGTTATTTGCGTGATGAACTTCTCCCAAAGCCCGCAAACCGTTCCGCTTGAACAGGAAACGGGTACACTCCGGCAGCTGATCAACTCCGCAGATGACAGGTGGAACGGCCCGGGAGCCATCACCAATGCGGAAGTGTCCACCAATGAAGTGTCTTTACAACCAGAGTCAATTGCTATTTATTCAAGAACAAATGCATAATCCCTTATCTACCTATAGAATTCAGTTCCATAAGGAATTTACCTTCTCAAACTTTAAGGAGGTTATTCCATACCTCCATCAACTGGGTGTTAAAACCATCTATGCATCGCCAATCCTGGAGGCCAGTCCGGGAAGCATGCACGGATATGATACCGTAAACCCGCTTCGTATTAATCCGGAAATCGGAGATGAAGAACAGCTGCTCGAAATTTCCAGCAAGCTGAAGTCGCTTGGCATGCAATGGATTCAGGATATCGTTCCCAACCACATGGCTTACCATGAAAACAACCTCTGGCTGATGGATGTCCTGGAGAACGGTTCAAACTCTGAATACTACGATTACTTTGACATCAACTGGTCCGGCGATAAAAACGAGCCGATTATGACACCCTTCCTCGGGAAGGAACTGGAAGAGGTCGTACAAGGCGGCGAACTTCAGGTGGTCAAAGACGGCGACAAGTTTAAACTGGATTACTTTGGCACCCGCTATCCCTTAAGTCCGAAGTCACAGAAGCAGGTCCAGCAGGAAGGCCCGGAGGCCTTCAACAGCGATAGCAGCAAAATGCTTAAACTCGTTAATGCGCAGCATTACCGCTTGTGCAGCTGGAAAGAGACCGACCGCAAGATCAACTACAGGCGGTTCTTTACCGTCAACAGCTTAATTTGTCTGAACATACACCATAAGGATGTTTTTCGCGCCTACCACAAATACATCCTGACACTATTGGCGATAGGTGTTTTCCAGGGCTTACGCGTCGATCATATTGACGGGCTGTTTGATCCGACGGCCTACCTGAACATGTTGCGAGAAGCAGCGGGGGAGGACACCTATATCGTTATTGAGAAGATCCTGGAAGAAGGGGAGAACATGCCGATTGGATGGCCCATTGAGGGCACAACCGGATACGACTTCCTTGCGACGGTCAACAACCTGCTTACGAACCGCCGCGCGGAGAAAACTTTTTCCGACTTCTACCATGAGCTCACCGACACTAAGGACAGCATCACGGAGCAGATTTATCAGAAAAAGCGTGCGATCCTGAAAGATCATATGGCCGGTGAGCTGGACAACCTGGTTCAGTTGTTCCTGGGGCTGGATCTTGCTACTGCAGAGCAGCTTCCGGAGGCGACACTTCCCGTGTTCAAAGAAGCACTTGCAGCGCTGCTGGTCCATTGCCCGGTGTACCGCTATTACGGTGAGGGCTTTCCTTTAACCGCCGCAGAGGAAACCCAACTGAAAAGTTTACTCAAATCGGTAGAAGACGAGTCGCTCCAACCCGCCCTGAAGTTATTGAAAGAGGTGTGGATAAAAGCGCCGCGCAACGAAAACGCCGATTACAACGAACGCGCTGCACTCTTTTACAAGCGGTTTATGCAATTCAGCGGCCCGCTCATGGCAAAAGGAGTGGAGGATACACTCATGTATACCTACAACCGCTTTATTGGTAAGAATGAGGTCGGTGATTCCCCCGATGGATTTGGTAAGTCACCGGAAACTTTCCATGAACAGATGCTGGATCGCCAGCAGTTCTGGCCAATGGCGCTGAACGGAACTTCTACACACGATACCAAACGTGGTGAAGACGCCAGGGCCCGCCTGCACGTGCTCACAGATCTCCATGAGGAGTGGCTGGAACACGTAAAGCAATGGCAGCAACTTAACGCAGAACTTAAACCGGAAAATAAGCCGGACGAGAACGATGAATATTTTATTTACCAAACCTTAATCG
>JARKUW010000242.1 GCA_029851965.1 Bacteroidota bacterium
TATAGGGACAGCCGCCTGATGACGGCTCCGGGCTTCCAGGATCTGGTGGGCGAACGTCTTGTCGAGGAAAATGGAACCGATGCATTCCCAGGATTGGGCCTGATCAACAACTACAGCAACAACTTCAGAAGTTTAAACAGCACGTTCATTGCCAGCATGACCCATGAGATTGCAAAGGACCTTACCGGAACCTTGCGCCTGGGCCATGACCTGTATGACAGAACGATATACCGGAGTGCAGTACAGGGTTCTAATCTGACCGTATACAACTGGTACAACCTGGGCAATGCGAAGTTTCTAACCGGCAGCACATATGAAGAAGATTACCGCCTGATGGGTATTTTCGGAGAACTTTCCCTTAGCTACAAAAACTACCTGTATCTTACGGTCACCGGAAGAAACGACAAGACTTCGTCTCTCGTAAGTCCGAACAATTCTTTCTTTTATCCATCTGCAAGTTTAAGTTACATTTTCTCTGACCATCTTAAACTTCCGGCAGTCATCAGCAATGCCAAGTTCAAATTCTCCTATGCAAAGGTGGGTAAGGATGCGAATCCGTATTCAACGAGCAGGGGCTTTGCAAACTATACTGGTCTTCCGACTGGCTATAGTGGATTTACCCGACCATCACTATTGGGAGATCCTACACTTAAACCAGAGTTTACAGATACCTATGAAGGTGGTTTAAGCATGCGCTTTTTGAACAACCGGATCGGATTTGACGCGACCTACTACCACTCTGTGAGTAAGGATCAGATCATCAGTGTGCCGATTTCCTCAACCACTGGCTACGTTACTGCAGCAGTTAACGCGGGAAGTATGCGCAACAAGGGGATCGAGCTTACCCTTACCGGTACACCGTTGAAGACGTCAGATTTCTCCTGGGAAACAACCTTTAACTTCTCTGCAAACCGCAACAAGATTCTTTCCCTGAGATCGGATTTGAGCGAGATTGTGGGCGCTACAGAGCACGGCTACCTGAATGCAAGGGTAACGATGAAGCTGATCCCTGGTGAGGCCTACGGTACCTTGTACGGAACAGAATATAAACGCTATTTTACTGCGGACGAGATCGCAGCAGGTCTGGATAAATCCACCGAGGCGAGTGATCCATCACGACCACTTTTGATTGGTGCGAACGGGTTTCCGATCATCGGGGCCTCCGCAGATCAAAAGAAGCTTGGTAATGTACAGCCGAAATGGATTGGTGGATGGAACAATACGTTCAACTATAAAAACCTGACGTTAAACGTACTATTTGACGCCAGAATTGGGCAGGATCGTTACAACCAGCTGGCAAATTACTACTCTGCATTTGGTATGGCCAAGTACACAGAGAACAGAACGGAGCACCGGGTATTCGCAGGCGTGCTTGCAGACGGTACACCGAACACGAAAGAAGTATGGCTGGGCCAGGGTATTGATCCGGCTACCAAGATCGATTACGGAGATGGATATTACCGTCTGGTACACCGTGGCGTATCGGAAACGTTCATTGAGGATGCCTCATGGGTAAGGCTGCGCTCGCTTTCGCTGGGTTATTCACTTCCGAAAAAATGGTTGACCAACAGCATCGTAAAAAATGTGAACTTGTCCGTAACCGGGAATAACCTTGTGCTCTGGACGAAATACAGCGGCTTTGATCCGGAGAGTACCACAACAAACAGCGGTTCCAATATCGAAGGTTTCGCCGGTATGACCTACCCGGCTGTCAGAAGCTTTCTTTTCTCCTTAAATGTTGGTTTTTAGATCTTAAGATTATGAAAAAATATAAAAAAATAGCCGTATTCATCTTACTTGCCGCTCTCGCTGGCACGAGCCAAAGCTGTAAGAAATATTTCGATATAAACGATAATCCGAATCAGGTTCAGCAGCCGCCACTTAGCGCCATGCTGGCCACGGCCACACATAAAGCCGGACTGAACGGACAGCGAATTGCCAGTTTCAACACCTATTATTCACAGTACCTCGCCAGCCCTTCTGGTGGTAATGCAACGGACACCTATCAGATTACCAACAATGCAACGCAGTGGGACGCCGCCTACTACGCAATGGCCGATCTCTACGACATGATCCAGAAGGCCCAAAGTAGTGGCGCAACCGAACACCTCGGTGTTGCTCAGTTGCTGATGGCTTATAACCTGGGGCTGGTTACGGACACCTGGGGCAGTGCACCCTATTCGGATGCATTTAGTACCACTGGCGTGCTCACGCCGAAATATGATTCTGAGGAGTCGCTTTATCAAACGTCTATCGGCTTGATTAATGAAAGTATAGCCAACCTGCAGAAAACAACGGCAACAACGAAGCTTGATCCCGCATCAGATCTTATCCACGGCGGAAACCGTCAAGCCTGGCTAAAAACGGCCTTCGGGATACAGGCACGGTTCTTAAATAAGATATCTAAAAAAGCAGCCTATAATCCGGCAGCTGTACTCAGCGCAGTGCAGAACTCGTATGTGTCCAATCTGGACGATGCCGGGATGAGTGTGTTTTCCGGAATTAACCCATGGGCACAGCTGGCGGTTAGCAATGCCGGCAACTTGCTTGGTGGATGGTTGTCAGAGAACTATATGGATCATATGAACGGAACGAAATACGGGGTGGTAGATCCAAGGGTTAAGAAAGTCACTGATCCGACGATCACTGGTACCTATAAGGGTACGCGCAATGGGGCCGGAAATTTAGGTCCGGCGGCGAACACCGTTCACGACGAAACGTATGTAAGCTTAAGTTCTCCACTGACGACAAGAACATCACCTTTGTATGTGTTAAACTACTTTGAACTGAAGTTTATCGAGGCAGAAGCTGCTTTCCGCTCCGGCGATATTGGCAGAGCATACACGGCTTACCTTGCCGGTATTGCCGCAAGTATGGACAAGTTTGAGGTTGCTCCTGCAGAGCGCGATGCTTACATCAACAATCCGGTTGTAAGTGTAGGTGCAGCAAATCTGACGCTGGCCTTGATCTTCAAAGAGAAATATGCAGCGATGTACCTCAGTCCGGAATCCTGGAACGATGTAAGGCGGTTCGACTACAACTACAAAGACTTTAAGTTACCTGAAGGTGCTGTATTGTCTAATCCAATCCGGAGAGTTGCCTATCCATCAGATGAGCGCTCGAAAAATGGTTCAAACGTACCGGCTGATGTTTCGCTGGATACCCCGCTTTGGTGGGATCAGCCATAGTTAATTCACCTTTCTGGCGCTATTGTTCAAGCAGTAGCGCCATTTTCTATCCGTAAACTTTAACTTTTATGTTCAAATTCTTTAGAACAGGCATCTTTTCCCTGGTGCTTTGTTCCTCTGTTACCCAGGCTTCCGCGCAGCAGGAAGTTATTCCTCCAGGGCTTGACGCCTACGTTGATCAGGTGCTGCAGTCTTTTCAGGTTCCCGGAATTGCCCTCGGTATTGTGAAGGACGGCAGGATCGTCCTCGCCAAAGGCTACGGCGTGAGAAAGTTGGGGGACCCTGCACCGGTAGATGAAAATACACTCTTCAGCATTGCATCGAACAGCAAAGCTTTCACGTCGACTGCCATGGCGATGATGGTGGAAGAAGGGAAAGTGAAATGGGAGGATAAAGTTGTTAAATACCTGCCCTGGTTTAAGATGTCGGACGAGTACGTCACAGCCCATCTTACCATACGCGACCTTTTTGTCCACCACAGCGGGTTGCCTGCATATGCAAACGATGTGTTGCTGTTTCCGCCATCAACCTATACCCGTAAAGAACTGCTAAGTAAATTAAAAGACGTGAAGCTTACACATGACTTCCGAACGGTCTATGCATACGACAATATCCTCTACCTGGCTGCAGGAGAGATTATTGGTGAGGTATCCGGCATGTCCTGGGAAGATTTTGTGAAGTCCAGGATCTTCGATAAAATCGGAATGACCAGGAGCATAAGTCGTTTTTCGACACTCAGAAGTCAATCAAACGTAGCCTATTCTCATGCCATCCGGGACGGTAAATTGAAGATGCTTGATTCTTTCTTCGACCAGAATATCGGCGATGCGAGCAATCCTGCGGGCGGGATTGCCTCCTCCGCAAAAGACATGTCCAAATGGCTGATCACGCAATTGGATTCTGGGAAAACACCAAACCACAACCGCCTGTTTAAGGCGGCGGCAACCAACGAACTCTGGAAGATCGTACGCCCGATGCCGGTCGGCGTGGAGCCGGAATGGCTGAAGCCGAACCAGCGGCATTTTTCCGGATATGCGCTAGGTTTCCGCACCTACGACTACCGTCAGCATCAGATTGTTGGCCATGGTGGGCTGCTAACTGGGTTTGTTTCGCAGGTTGCCATGGTTCCGGACCTGAACCTGGGTGTTGTCGTGCTGACAAACCAATTGTCCACGGGTGCCTACAATGCAATCATCAACCACATCATCGATTTCAATCTAAAGGCGCAGCCATTCGACTGGGTTGCTGGCTATAAAAAGGATTGGGATGAATCGGCACGAAGGAGGGACTCAATCCAAAAAGCAAACCGGGAGATCTTGCCGGATAAAAGTTTACCACTGAGCCTCCCTTTAGAGAAATATGCAGGTACGTACCACGACGAGCTGATCGGGAACATTGTTCTTATGAAAGACGGTTCCGGTTTGCTCCTGAAATTTGTAAAGTCACCACAATACAACATGCATCTGGACCATTTTCACGGCGACTTGTTTAAGGCAGAATATCTCAGCAAGAATATGGGTGACGCGCCCTACCTGGCTTTTCAGGTCAACCCTGACCGCACGGTCCGGGAAGCTAAGTTTCTGAGCACCTTCTCTAACGCGGACCGAGATCTCGAAGACCTAGTCTTAAAGCCAGACAAGAAAACCATACTGGATACCGCGGAACTGCGTGCCCGTATTTTATCAGAAACGAGCAAACATAAGGATGCAAGGTTTGCTGTTGCTTTTCGCGACCTGAGCAAGGGGGAAACATTCCTGCTGAATGGGAAGACTAACTTTCATGCAGCAAGTACGATGAAGACTCCGGTTATGGCTGAGGTTTTCAGACTGATCGCGCAGGGCAAGCGCTCGCGCAGGGATTCCATAGAGGTCTACAACTCGTTTAAAAGCATTGCTGGTGGTTCTACATACCAGCTCCACGCAGAAGACGACAGTGAAAAGGACCTTTATACGTTTATTGGTAAGAACGTTACCCTGGAAGACCTTCTACTGCGCATGATTACGCGCAGCAGCAATCTCGCCACCAATATCCTGATCGATAAAACAGGCGCAAAGAATGTAAATAAAACCATGCGGAGCATTGGTGCAAAGGACATTCAGGTGCTCCGGGGCGTTGAAGACAAGAAAGCATTCGATAAAGGATTAAATAACACGGTAACTGCCTACGATCTGATGCTACTGTTTGAACAAATCGGGAGGGGGAAAATGGTCAGCAGCAAGGCAAGTGAAGCGATGATTGGCATATTGCAACAGCAGGAGCTGGATGGGGTGATATCGGCAAAACTGCCTGCGGATGTTCGTGTAGCAAACAAGACCGGGTCCATAGCGGGTGTTCTAAACGATTCAGGGATTGTGTACCTTCCAGATGGGCGTAAATATGTGGTGGTACTGCTCTCTGCAAATGCGAAAGCAGCGGATGCCAAGGCCACGCTTTCTGCGGTTTCACAGCATGTTTACAACTATTTTGCCAGGCGATAACCTGGAATACGCAATAGTACTTTGTCATGTTAAAACATCTTTAGGGGTGAAATAATGTAAACCCTTTGTATAAAGCGTTGTTTTGTAATAAGAATTCTGGTCACACGGTGATTAATCCATCCACTCTATATGCAAAATCAACAACTTTACAAAGCAGTTTCCATCTTAAGTATAATCGTATTAGCTGTCCTGATTCTCGTTTTTGCCAAGCCTTTTCTAGTGCCGGTTACATTTGCAGGGATGTTATCCATGCTTTTGTTGCCGAGCACCCGATGGTTTCAATCGAAAGGCGTAAACAAGGCGCTGGCCACGCTGCTATCCATTTCAATTCTTGTGGCTTTTTTCGCCATCATCATTTTCTTCATCAGCTGGCAGATGTCTGATATCGCCGGTAACGCCAGTAAGCTCGAACAGCAGGTGTCTGCGAAGTATGAGCAGGCCAAGGAGTTCATTAGTCAGCAGCTGAACATTCCAAAAGCGAAGCAGGAGCAGATGATTAAAGAACAGCAGGCCTCATCAACTGGCAAAGTGGGTTCAATGGTTACCGGTATTCTAGCCGGGCTAAGTGGCTTTCTCGGCAATACCTTGCTGGTATTGGTGTACATATTTCTATTTATCTATTTCCGCAGTCGCTTAAAGGGCTTCATCATCAGGCTGGTTTCAGAAGAACAGAAAGCAAACGCCCTATCAACCATCAGCAATGCACAGAAAGTATCGGCTAAATACCTGTCCGGCCTTTTTCTCATGATTGTTTGTTTATGGGTGATGTACGGCATCGGGTTTACGATTGTCGGTGTTAAGAATGCTCTTTTCTTTGCCGTTATCTGCGGGTTGCTGGAGATTGTTCCATTTGTAGGTAATCTAACGGGCACGGTACTTACACTCGCCATGTCCCTGGTACAGGGCGGGGGTATGGAAATGGTGATTGGCATACTGGTCACCTATGGGCTGGTGCAATTTCTACAAACCTATATTCTGGAACCACTGGTCGTGGGTGCGGAAGTCAGCATCAATCCAATGGCAACTATTGTCGGCCTTATTGCCGCAGAGATGCTATGGGGCATACCTGGTATGGTCCTGGCCATTCCACTCATGGGAATTGCAAAGATCATATGTGACCATGTTGAACCTTTGAAACCTTATGCCTATTTGATCGGTCAGGACAAGTCTGAGGAAGACAGTGGTGTCAAAGACAAATTGAAGGCTTTTGGCGCGAAGATCAAACAAATGCTTCCTGGAAACTAATTGACCTGTATCACCTGCTTAATACATTTTCAATGAAAAATTCATTTTACTTTCTCCTTGCGACCGCAGTACTCCTTACAGCATGCAAGATGAACAACCAGAAAAGCGAGCCGGAGTTGACGCTCGTATTTGAGGATGAAACGTATCAGCTTACCGGAGTCGCCGTTGGCGATCAGGGCCGGCTATTCACCAACTATCCCTTATGGTCAGACACATATAAGTTTGCGCTAACCGAGGTAACAGGGATGAAAGAAGCTAGGCCATATCCGGACTCAGTGATGAACAACTGGAAGCAAGGGGAGGATGGAAAGAACAAATGGGTATGCGTGCAAGCCGTGTACATCGACGACAAGAACACCATGTGGGTGGTGGATCCTGCTGCACCGAAGATGGCAGATGTATATCAGGAGAGTCATAAGCTCGTGAAGATCAACATGAGCACAAATGCTGTCGAGCGCGTTTACTCCTTTGCGGCTGTTGCAAGTGATACCAGCTATATTAATGATGTGCGGGTGGATACGGAAAGGCAGTTTGCCTATCTGACAAATTCAAAAGAAGGCGGCATACTGGTGGTCGACCTGAAAACCGGAACAACGCGGCAGGTGTTATCGAAGCATTATTCCGTCCGGTCTGATCCAGCGTTTAAGTTTATCATTGACGGTAAGGAACTTACGAAAGACGGTAAGGTCGTAAAGATGAATTCAGATGGTATTGCACTCACGCCAGACGGGATGTGGCTGTACTATAAGCCACTTACCGATGATAAACTTTACCGCATCCGCACCGAAGATCTACGAAACACATCCTTAGCTGAGACAGCCCTGGAAGCCAAGGTCGAAGATCTGGGACATTTCAGAACCTCAGACGGAATGATTTTCGATAAGAAAGGAAACCTTTATCTTGGCGATCTGCTGAATTCGGCCATTGTGAGAATCAGCCCGGACTTAAAGATGACCACCCTGGTGCAGGATGAACGGCTGATCTGGCCGGATAGCTACTCGATCTCTGATGACGGATATTTGTACATCAGCTGCTCACAGATCAATAAACAACCAGAATACAATGCCGGCGTGAACAAGCGCACTTCTCCGTATGCCATATATAAGATTAAGCTTTGACGCTTATAGCGTTGCCATTGAAACGATCGAGCCAGGAAACTCGGTCTTTTTATTTTTAATGCTGTAGAATCGTTGCAAACGTATGGATCTATAAACGTACATTATTTAAAAATTAAGCGGAAACCACTATTTTAGAGAGATGAACCGCAGGACATTTACGAAATTGACCGCTCAGGGTGCAGCGGTACTTGCCGCATCTTCACCCTTATCCTTACTTGCCAGCCAAATGCCGTATGTTCGCCTTGGTGGTTTTTTTATCGAAAAGTTCGATGATCCAGCAGCCTGGATCGCGGCACACCAGCGGGAAGGATACCGTGCAGCGTACTGTCCGCTCCGGCCCGGGGCTTCAGATAGCACCATTAGAGCTTATGAAGCAGCGGCGAAGAAAGCGGATATTGTAATTGCGGAGTTGTGGGTGGGGAGTAATCCAATCAGCACAGATACGGCCGCCGCTAAGGAAGCGGTCAGGAAGTGTGTAGACTATCTTGCTTTAACCGACGCTATTGGTGCGAACTGCTGCCTGAATACGGCAGGCACCAAAAACCCGCCAAATGTAAAAGGACCGCACAAGGACAATTTCACTCAGGATACGTTCGATGAAATTGTTGAAGTTACACGTAAGATCCTGAATGAGGTAAAACCGACGCGGACATATTTCACGCTCGAGGCCATGCCCCACATCTTTCCGGATTCTGCGGACACCTATCTGGACCTGATTAAGGCAATCGGGCACAAGCGCTTTGCTGTTCATCTGGATCCGGTAAACATCATTGTCAGCAGCAGGATCTATGCCCATAACGGTGCGATGATCAAGGATTTCTTTAAGAAACTGGGACCGTATATCCGGAGTTGCCATGCGAAGGATATCACGAATGACAGTACAGAATTTCTACCCCACCTTAGCGAATGTATGCCGGGGAAGGGAAACTTGGATTATGGAGTATACATCCGCGAGTTGAGCAAGCTTAAAGACATACCGCTGATGCTGGAGCACCTGAAAACAAATGAAGAATACCGGATGGCCGCCTCCTATATACGCTCGGTAGGGAAGAAGGAAGGTATATTGCTGTAGTTGCCGGTCTAAAAGGCTTCATTTAAGCCCAGGAATAGGCCCTTTCTTCCAAAGTTACCATACGCATAGTCAATACACAGGTTGGTACGTGTCGCCTTATTAAACAATACCCTCAAGCCAGCGCCGCCACCAGGCTGCCAATGTTCGAATATCTTTGTGCCCAATAGGTTGTTTGTGGTTTGTATGTTGAAGAAAGCAACGCCACCAATAAACTTGTTCCGGGTAATCGGAAAGCGGTATTCTACCTCAGAATCAAAGTATTGGGTTCCTTTGAAGTAAGCAATGGTGTAGCCCCGTCCGCTCCGGCCACTTCCGTCCTTACCCGTGCCGGGCAATTCCAGATAGGGCAGCCTGCCGCTTACCAGGTAGGAGCCGAAATTCCAGAAAGCGATAACATGTTCCGGATTGCGGCTGGAAAGGCTGAAGTATTTTCGGAAGTCAGTGGTGATCTGTACCGCGTTCTTGGAGCTTCCCATCCAGGACTGGTTTATCCGTACCCCCGCGTCAGCATATATTCCTTTATAGGCCCGGTTCTGATTATCGCGGCTTGTATACTGAACATTGAACAGGAGCCCATTCACCATATAGTTGTCCCGATCAAATCCATAGCGGTCCATGTAGATGTTGTACGGTGTGTCTTCACCGGGTGTGAGCCGGTCCTCAACCTTCCGCCGGATATCGAAAGATACCCCGGCGCCGAAAAAGAGATTATCCCGCACCTGCTTATATACTTTTTCTCTGAAGCTGTAATACTGCCCGTGCAACACGTAAGGCTTGCGCCCCGGGTTGGTCAGCACCCGGTCCGCTTCATTGTCTTCTGCCGGAACGCCTATCCCCAAACCGAAGTCGGGTGTAACGGTCTTGGCAGCAATGAGGCTTCCCTGAAGGTTCCATTTGTTCGCGTCCGTAAATACGTTATGACTGAGGTATACATACAAAATTCCCTTTGTGGTAATGGAGGCTGATGTGGCCGCAACAGACATCAACGTGTTTGGGTCTTTGCCAAGTACCTTGCCGGCAACAGCTTTGATCCCGATCTGCGCACCTATACTCGGGTTATACGCAACATTGGGCATGAGCGTGATCGCAGACTTCTTCCCAACGGGTGTAGGCTGCCCACCCTTATGAAGCAAGGAGCGAATTAAGTCTGCTACATCATACTGTAAATTTCCGCTGTCTGCAGTCTTGGTGATTTTAGTTCCGTCTTTTCGCAAAGAGTCGGCTTTCAGAGAATCAACGGTTGCTTCTGTTTGACAATAAGCAAGGGTATTGAAGCACAAAAATATGGCGAGAAATAGTATTTTCAAGGTAAACAAGATAAATCCATCAATTCTGTTTGATTTAATTTCTTAATGAAGATAAGTTTTAATTGTTTTATGTTCGTAACACTTCGTTCAATGCCGGCTAAAAACCAGAGTGGTACACAGGTTAACAACGTCAATACGTAACAAATCCGCTAGGTAAATGACTGCTTTCTAGCTTGATCTCGTTGTTTTTCGTCAATATTCCCTTTTATTCCACAAGATATGCATGTTTGCCGGCTGCTGCCCGGCTTAAATGACTGTTGTGCGGGAGCTTAACTGTTTAACAATTAAGATAAATTGGTTATTTTGGTTTAACTAAATATAATCCTGTATGAAAAATAACCGTAGATCTTTTATTAAGAAAAGTTCCGCTTTGGCGGCATTGTCCATTGTTGGGTTAAGCGCCTGTTCTGAATCGGCAAATACCGAAACATCTGAAGGGAAATCAACTGGCGCGGGAAAAGAAGTTGAATGGCCGGTAAAGGCAGGTGCAGATATGCCCCGGCTTTGTGTACTTGCTGATTCGGATTCCAAACCGGAGGACATGAGAAAACTTAAACAAATTGGGATAGACTACGTCATCATGGGCGGTCCGAAAATTCCATGGACGGAGAAAGGACTCCGGGAGATTATGGACCGGTTTAAGGCAGAAGGCCTGACCGTAATAAACATGATGATTGGTGGGCATCCCAATACGGTCTACGGGCGGGAGGGGCGCGACAAAGAGATAAAAGACATTCAGGATTCATTGCGGGCAGCTGGTGCCGCCGGTCTGCCTGTAGTGGAATATAATTTTTATGCCCACCGGCTGATGGAGGGTTACTATGAAGTTAAGGCACGCGGCGGCGCAGGTACAACCGCATTTGATTATGAGAAAGGTAAAAATCTTCCAAGTGATCCCGCGGACGGCATACCGCAAACTGCAGAAATGCTATGGAACAATCTGACGTATTTCCTGAAAGCGGTTATCCCTGTTGCAGAGAAGTCAGGGGTACGTATGGCACTGCATCCCAATGACCCACCGATTCCGGTTAGTCATGGACATGCGCAAATTATGGCAACGTTCAACGACTGGAAACGTCTGCTTGACATTGTAGACAGTCCGGCGAATGGCATGACCTACGACTGTGGTGTATCCAGAGAGATGGGCGAAGATCCGCTTGAGGTCTTACAATACCTGGGGTCTCGTGACCGTATCAATCATATGCACTACCGCAACGTAACGGTAGAAAAGCCCTATGTAAAATATGAAGAGGTATTCTTCGATGAGGGACAGGTAAATATGTTTGCCGTAATGCGGGAAGTGTTCAAACTTAAATACAAGTTTGGCCTCTACCCGGAACATCCACGGGAGTTGGACTATGACCGGGAACATACCGGAGGAGTGGTGAAACAGTTTGGCGGCGGCGTTTATCCGGGAGGAGGAGGATATGCTGCCCAGGCCTATAATGTGGCTTACACAAAAGCCATGATGCAGGCCGTACTCTCCATATAAAGCGTCATTCCTGCGGTATCATGCCCAGGATTCTTAAAAGGTGCCGGTGAATATACCAGCACCTTTTTTTTATAGATATTTTCTTGAAAAATAAGGTGAAATCACCCTGAAAAGATCGGTGTTTAAGCGTTAAAATATGCTTGTGACCCCATGTAATTTAGATGGAACAAAACCATTTATAAACCAAATATCATGGGCACACGTATAAAAAATTCTGCAATGTTGTTGGGTGCAATTGTCTTGCTCACAGCAGTCCTTAGTTGTGAGAAAGACCAGGAAAATGAACCTGCATTGCCAGTGTTAACGGAAGAAATGCACGGCCAGGACGGGGATCCGCGTTTCAACCTGAAATTCAATAATAGCCTGAATGCCAACCTGGATATCCACGTATTAACACCTGACGGCCTGGAAATCTACCAGGGAAACCGGGCGGCAAGTGGCGGAACAATGGACTTAGATTGTCTTTGTGACAAGCTTGAAATGACACCAAGTGAAAACGTTTATTGGCAGCCTGGCACAGCGGCGCCAGGAACTTACAAAGTTTGGGTCGAATATTCTGAACTTTGTACCGAAAAAAGGGCAACTTCCGATTTTACGGTTCGCATCATCACCAGCGGTAAGACCGTAAAAAAATACTCAGGAACCCTGAGCAAGAAAGGCCAGAAGTCGCAGGTGTATAGTTTTACACTATGATTCAAGGATAGCTATACTGCATGATTTATTTTAATGGGTGTGGTAATCTCTTGCCAGCGACCTTTTAAAGCAAGGTGCGGTTCCGCCTATATTTCTACAACCTGGTTTTTTATGGCATAGAGAACCAGTCCAACCCGCGACTTAACGTGTAGCTTAAGGAAAAGATGATCCCGGTAGCCATCTACGGTCCGTGGGCTCAGCGACATCCGGTCTGCGATCTGTTTGTAGCTGAGCTCAGTGCAGGCATACTTTAGAAAAGTGCTTTCCCGTTCGTTAAGCTGCTCAGGACCCACCGGACTATGGTGGGTATTGTGGTCTGCCATGGAATGGATCAACGTACCCGTTACCAGGTCAGAGTAGTAGTAGTCTTTGTTTCTGAGCATGGTGAGGGCTTCCTTCAATTGACCTGGGTCTGCATCTTTGAGGATGTATCCACGTGCACCACTTTTCATCATACGGATGATCGTTTGTTCATTGTCATACATACCTAGTGCAAGGACCTTGACTGCAGGATAGCTTTCTTTAAGCAGTTTTGCCGTCTTAAATCCATCCTGCCCGGGCATCTCAACATCCAGTAGCGCGATGTCGGGGACACTGCCGGATCTGATTTTCTGCAGGAGCTGCAGGCCATTATCGGCCTGACATACAACTGTAAATCCCTCGAATGTATTGATTAACGCGGCGACAGCACTCCTGATCAAAATGTGGTCATCCGCCACCGCAACTTTGCATTTTTCCATGGCACATGAATAAAGTTGTCGTTTGCTGAACGAAATGCCGGGATTTGTGGTCGTATCAAGTGGTGGTGTGGTTCTATCCCGAGAACTGCGGTATCTATTTGGGTTAACAAAAATAGACAAAAACGGAATGGCTACTATAGCTACTTCTAGCCGTTTTCCAGATCGCTACCAGCACATATACCGGCTCCTTGAAACACTTCGACGATCATCAGAAATGAATGTCATATAGTTTTCCATGGCTGACTACGGTATACGCCATTTTTTTTGGTCTAAGCTTTTGAATAACCCAATCTCTTTACTGCGTTCTTAGCTACCGGGTGATTCATCCATATTTTCCATATCGACCCGCCAGAGTAGTTTGCCCAATTCAGAACATAGCTACCGACGTCAATTCCAATTAAGTCAGGTGCAATATAATCAGCATCTATAGAAAAAGGTGCGAGACCATAATGACCATTGACTTTATCCCACATTTCACTGGATCGCCAGTTACCTAAATCCTTTTCCAGTACAT
>JARKUW010000266.1 GCA_029851965.1 Bacteroidota bacterium
AGTTGTGAAAGGGGGGAAAGTGGGTGACCTTTATGGAACCAAAGGTATTGGTGGCACCAATGCTTGCGGAGATTATGTAGATGAATGGGGTTATCTCAACTACCCATATAGTGCCGGAAGAAGCAATAACACGCAGCCTGTGAAGGGAAAGGCCTACCGGATCCGGACGGATGTAAGGGGGTATGGACCTGGAAGCCAACATACGTTTAGCGTAAGGCAAGTACTTTATCAAGGATGTTTGGGGGACGATAACAAGCACGTCTACGACATAGAGGGCGTTTATTTTGCACGCGAATTTTACGGCATCACTAAAAGTGATGCACTGCTCAGCGAGCCTCTGTTTCAATCAACACTTTTCTGGAAGTCGGGCATCGTCACCGACCCGGCTGGAGAAACAAACTTCTCCTTTACAACAGGGGATGTCACAGGTCCGTTCCGCATCATTATTCAAGGAATTGAAAGGGATGACACCATTTTCACAGTACATGATTTTACAGTTAAGTAACGCCTGTTGTCCCACACAGCCTGACAGCATCCTTCCTGTAAAATGCCTGTAATGGTGCCAAGAACCCGGTTTTTGACTATCCAATCGCGAGTAATCAAGCTAAATAGATGCTGGATTCGTTCCGGGAAATGGCTCAAAAAGATACAATTTCTACTTAAATGCAAATATTATTTGTAATCAATCTAAATAAGTATACCTTTGAAAATAAATGAGCCGCTCAGGTGCAACTGAACGGCTCTCCCCAAATGAATGGGGTGCCCCTTAAACACGACATTTAAAAAGCGATGCAAGTTAAACAAATTTTGCTACTGGCAATACTATGTGCCAGTAGTATTTTCTCCAGCGCCCAAAACCTTGGGTCCATTAGTGGGTATTTGAAAACCCCATCCGGTGAACCGGCAGCTTCCCTGACCGTTAAATTGCAAAACACGCCTTTGGTTGCGATTTCCGCTTCCTCGGGTGCTTTTTCGATGCAAAACATTAAACCCGGCCGCTATACATTGGTGGTTACAGGTTTGGGTTACAAGCCGGAGCACAAGAGCTTATTGGTTGCTGCTGGTAAAAACACCGAAGTGATTTTGAGCATGCAGGACGAAACGCTGGCGATGGAAGTTGTGACGGTAACCGGGCGCTCCGCGGTTCAGGAAAGCAACCGCCAGGCATTTAACATCACGGCAGTAGACGCCACGAAGCTGTACAACACCACGCTTGATCTTGCTGGGGCGCTCGACCGTGTTGCTGGCATACGGGTACGGGAGTCTGGCGGGGTAGGGTCCAATTTCAACCTCTCCCTCAATGGCTTCTCGGGAAATCACGTCCGGTATTTTATCGATGGGATCCCGATGGATAACTTCGGCTCTTCCTTTCAGATCAATAACATTCCCATCAACATTGCCGAGCGCCTGGAAGTATATAAAGGCGTCGTACCCATCTGGCTTGGCTCAGATGCACTGGGCGGCGCCATCAACATCATTACGGGAGACCGCAACCGCAATTACGTTGATGCCTCGTACTCGTACGGATCTTTTAACACGCACCGGAGCGTGGTTAATGCCGCCGTAACGAGTAAAAGTGGCTTTACAGCGCAGATCAATGCCTTTCAAAACTACTCAGACAACAACTACAAAGTAAAAGTTGACGCTGCAGACATCAACACGGGTGCTTACTCGCCGGGCGTCACAGTACCGCGTTTTCATGATGTTTATCACAATGAAACGTTGATTGCCAACGTCGGCGTTGTCGATAAAAGTTATGCCGATAAATTGTTGATTGGCCTGACCGTCGGTAAGAATTATAAAGAAATTCAGACTGGTGCCCGGATGGTTACCGTTTTTGGAGGCTGGCACCGCCGGGGAGATATCCTGATGCCGACACTGAAATACAAAAAAGATGACCTGATTAAGGGGCTTGATGTGACCATCAACGCCAACTATAACCTTGGAAGCGAGCAGAATATCGATACCGTAAATGCCCGTTTCGACTGGTTCGGGAACAAGAAGCCGAACGGCTCGAATGGTGAACAATCAAAAAGCCTTTATAAGTACAAAAATAACAATGGGCTTGCCACCGCAATGTTCAACTACCGGCTCGGTGAGCGGCAATCTATTGCATTAAGCAACGTATTCAGCACCTTCAACCGGAAGGGCAGTGACCCATTAAACCCAGCTATTGCGCAGAATGAACAACCGAAGAAGACCCAGAAAAATGTGCTTGGGCTTGGTTACACGTACGACTTGAAAGACAAGTGGAGTGCGTCCGTATTCGGAAAACACATCGTGCAGAACAACAGTAGCGGCCTTTCCGGCACGGCCACCACGGAAAAACTCGGGTATGGGATTACCGCAACATACTTTCTTACACCCAATCTCCAGGTAAAAACATCGTACGAACTTACCAACCGGATGCCTGAGGCACAGGAGATCTTCGGTGATGTAGAGAATCAGGAAGGAAACCCGGGCCTTCGGCCGGAGCGAAGCAACAACGTGAATTTCGGACTGAGCTACGGATTTTCGGTCGACAAGAACAGCAGGTTTCTGGTGAATGCCAATGGGGTATATCGCTATTCAGACAACTTCATCTACAACCGGTTGAATAACAATCAGTCGAAGGTGGTTGCCGATAACCGGGAAGGTGTCCGAACTCTGGGCGTGGATGGCGAACTGCGCTATTCCTACAAGAACTGGCTCTCGGTTGGAACCACGCTGACGTACCAGTATCTGCAAAACATGCAGAAATATGAACCGGGTTATACCGGCGTCAGTCCGGTGTATGAGGACCAGATGCCGAACATTCCGTTCTTCTTTGGCAATACCGATGCAACCGTATCCATTCCGGACCTGGGTAAAAAAGGAAACAACCTGAATATCGGGTACAACCTCCTGTATGTACATGCTTTCTACTTGTACTGGCCAAGCCGTGGAGGGGATAAGCTGGACATTCCAAGGCAGTTTAGCCACGACATCAATGCGGTATACAGCTTGAAGAACGGCCGCTATAACATCGGCCTGGAGGCCCGGAACATCACCAATGATCTGCTGTATGACAACTTCAGTCTGCAGAAGCCAGGACGAGCTTTCTATGTGAACTTACGCTATTTCATCAACCACTTAAATAAATAACATTATGAACTTTAAATCTACTGCTGCAGGGCTATTTTTAGCCGGCATTCTCTTTTCGTGTTCAAAATCCAATAATGACGGACCAGGAATACCGGACAATCCGGGAAATTACATTCTAACCGTGACACCGGCGGCCGCAACCGCTCAGGCAGATTACCTGCTGACAGCTAATAGCCTGGAAAGCGGCTCGGTCTCTACCGCAAAAAACGGGGTAGAACAGGATGGGACTTACCGCTACTATGTAACCCATAACAATAAATTCTTCAGCCTGCTTTACGGCCAGGGAAATCCGGGGGCAGTAACGACGTACGACATCAAGGATGGTAAACTGAACAAGCTGAGCAATTTCCAAACAGAAACGGTGCAGGCCTTTGAGCCGGTAAATGACGACTTGCTTTTGTTTAAAGTCTCCAGGAGCCTGACTGCTCCATTGTCGAATTGGTATAAAGTGAACACGAATACGTTGCTTATTGGTTCAGAAGGCACCACCAACACCCTGGAGTTGGCAGGCAACGGCGAGCTGGCGCATTTCAGCTGGATGAAGCAGGTAGGAGACAAGGTCTACGCCCCATACTTTTCCATCGTGGACAGGAACTTCGGTACCAAATACCCGGATAGTGCATGGATTGCGGTGTTTAACTATGCAGATATGAAGTTGGAGAAGGTGATCAAAGACGACAGAACCAGCTTCATCGGGAGGTATGCAACAGATGGATTGGCTGTGCTTGAGAACGGCGATGTTTATGGCTTTTCTGCAGCTGTGGCCACAAATGGCGAAGCCATTACTTCAAAAAAACCTTCCGCAATTACCCGCATTAAAGCAGGTACCACCGAATTTGATAAAAGCTATCTGTTTGATTTCGAAGCCGCCAGTGGCGGGATGAACATCACCAACTGGAAGTACATTGGAAACAACACATTCATCGTGCATGCCACTACGAAGGCTGAAAAAGGAGCGTACACAGCGGGTAGTCATATCGGTATTGTGAATGTTGTCGATAAAACCTTTAAAGCGGTGAGCGGGCTGCCGGAGGTGTCCGCGATAAAGGCAATGAGCACGAACAACTATTCGCCTAAGGATGGCAAAACCGGGTTTATCGGTGTGAATCTTACCGATGGTACTGCCTATGTATACAAAATTGATGCGGCCACGCAAACGGCGACCAAGGGATTGCAAGTTGATGGAGGCGCAATCACTTCGATTCAAAAACTATAACTGTTCAGTAATTCAACAATAACGATATCATTATGAAAAAACTAACCGTACTCCTGATTGCATTGGCGACTTACTTCGGACACGAAGATGCCAGTGCACACGCCATCTGGATACAAAGCGACCCAAAAGCAAGTAAGAACAAGACCCACGAAGTAAAAATATTCTATGGTGAGTATCCTTCGGGTGAAACGGACTCAACGGCAAAATGGTATTCAGATCTGAAGGATCTGGAGGTTTGGGTGACCAGCCCGAGTCAGCGTAAAACAAAGCTGGAGTTGAAAGATCTTGCCACTCATTTGGTTAGTTCTTTCATTCCGGATGAGGACGGTATGTATTACATCAGCACCGTGCATGCCACGAAAGACCTGGGTGGTACCACAAAATACGAGTTTTCTTCACTGGTGCCGATACTTTCAGGAAAGGCTGGCGCGGCGTCTGGCCCGGTACCTTCGGCGTCGCTCGCCGTAGTTTCTGAGCCAAAACTGTACCGGGACAATGAGGTTATCGAGTTGCAGGTGTGGAACGGAACAAAGGCTTTTGGTGAGGCCGAGGTCCTGATCATGTCACCGGAAGGTTGGGTTAAAACGCTAAAGACGGATGATCAGGGGAAAGTATCATTCAAGCCCCAGTCTAAAGGCAGGTATGTGATTGAGGCTTCTGAGTTTAAGAAAGAGGCTGGGCAGTGGAATGACAAAACCTTTACACACAGCTGGAAGGGGACGACCACAAGTTTTATAGTTAACTAGAAAGTTTATCAAGCGCCATCCTGCGCGCACAGTCGAGGGATGGCGTTCATTTTTAGAACACATATGATCAGCACGCTATACTTCATGTTACTCATTGCTTTTCAGCTCTGGTACTTAACATCAAAGAAGGTGAAACACCTGCAGCCCGCCGGGTATATCCTTCACATCCACAGGAGCCCGCGGGAATACCGGCTTGCCGGAGGGACGCTGTTTATGCTGGCAACTGCCATGTTTGTGGCGCAGCTGGGCTGGATGAGTGGGGTAAGTGCCAGTCTCGTTGGCCTGATGGGCGTTGGGAGTTTAGTCGTTGTGCTGGCGCCCTTTCGTACCCTGGGCTGTCAAGACGTATGCGCGCTGTATATCGCCTTTCTTCTTTTGGAACTATTTATCTGATCACCATGCCTGCAAATAAAAAATACCTGACCAGGTCGCCCTGGCTTCGACTTTCAAAAATACTGGCAGGAACCCTTGGTGGTTATGCGGTGATGCTTAGCTTTCATCTGCTGCTGAGCCGGATCTTTCCACGGGAAGGCGTGATTGTCACTTCCTTTTTTACCGGCTACATCTTGTGGGCTGTCCTTTTACTTGGCGCCTTTCTGGCCCGGAATGTCTGGAAAGTATGGCTTACCTATTTGGGTCTGACGCTTCTATTTTCACTACCCTATTTAATCCCGTCGTAATTGAATCATGGACAACAGAAGATATAACATTTACTTCCATACACATACCATCAGCGGGATCATTATCTGCGCGTTGCTGTATGTGATTTTCTTTGCCGGCTCGTTTGCTTTCTTTAAAGATGACATCGCCGCCTGGCAGAAGAACACGTCGTATGTCGCGCAACAAAAACCTATTTCAAAAGACTTTAACTCCCTGATCGACTCCTTGTCGAAACATCATGAATTAAAAGGGAGAAATTTCGAGTTTTCCATGCAAAAACATGGAATGGGTGCCTATGTGACCATGTCTTCGTCGAGTGATACGACCCTAAAGAAAAAAGCAAAGCCCGCTGTACGCCCTAAAGGGAAAAGGGGTGGACGTGGGGGCGATGGCGACTCCGCATTTTTTACGTACGACTTTGCCCATCAAAAGGAATCGGACTATGTACGTTCTTATGACATGGGTGAGTTCTTGTACCGGCTGCATTTTCTGGCCCAGCTCAATCAAGTACCCATACGCCTGGGCGCACCGTTTGGCTATCTGCTGGCTGGTGTGGTATCCTTTATTTTCCTTTTTGCGTTGATTACGGGCCTGTTGCTCCATTGGGATAAAATGGTTTCGAACTTCGTTGTATTCCGGCCATGGAGCAAATGGAAAACCATCTGGACAGACCTGCATACGGCATTGGGGGTCATCGGATTTCCTTTTCAATTTATCTTCGCCGTTACCGGCGTGATCCTTATCGTCAATTCGTTCCTGATCGGACCCTATACAAAGCTGCTCTATAAAGGTGATGGTAAGCAGCTCTATGCTGATCTGGAGTACGCTGATACGCTAACATTTGGCTATTCCTACCGGCCACTCCAAACTGCATTTAACCTGAACACGTTTGTCGCGCAGGTGGAGAAGAAATGGTCCGAGGGTAGGTTAACCCTGGTGTCGGTCCGGAATTTTGGCGATGAAAATATGCACGTGATTCTGCAGTCAAAGCCCGATCCGAAGCTTCAGTTTTCCGGTACAGGGAAACTCGTTTATCGCGTGCGCGATCATAAGGTGCTGTATGAGAAGTCACCATTGGGGCCGTCGACCTATGTAGACAAGGTTAAGAGCGCGGTTTACCACCTGCACTTCGGTGATTTTGGCGGGCGGCCGCTAAGAGTAATGTTCTTCGTTTTGGGGATAATAGGGTGTATAGTTATTATTTCAGGTATACTTATATGGCTGGTTGCAAGAGATAAAACGAGCGTTCCGGAATACAAACGGAAGTTTAACTTTTGGACAGCGAATATATTTCTCGCTTCGGGTTTAACCATGCTGCCGGTCACGGCTTATACCATGCTGGTCCTGTTGTTTTTAGATCAGCCGGACCAGTCGGACATTTACCACTGGTATTTTTACTCCTGGCTGATCCTGTCGGTGTATTTCATTGTACGGCGGGACCTCGCACTGACCAACCGCCAAACGCTTATCCTGTCGGCCATAACATGTTTTCTGGTTCCGTTGCTCGATGGGGTTGTACGCAACAACTGGATTTGGAATACCTTTAATCAGCAAGCCTATGATATCCTGTTTGTCGACTTGCTTTTTCTCGCTTTATCGATCGTCAGCTGTGTGGTGTTGCTTAAAATACGAAAGGGACAAACCGCAAAGACCGACGGTAAAGATCCCGGGAAGCCGCTCCAGCATACTTTGAAAGTTGAGGCTTCCAGTACATACCGTTAACCCGGTTTCGGCTTGAAAGCGGCTGCAGCAGGTGAGCAACCCGGCCCGGTCGCTATAATCAATGAACTTGTCTGAAAAGGAAGCGCTTGCATCTGCGATTTTGCGGATGTAAGCGCATTTTTTGTGTCTAAGCAAAGGTTGCGCATCAGATTGTGGCGTTTTTCTTAATTTTTCATAGAAAGTTTAGCTTTTTTTAATATTTTACATTCTAATTGATGGTTAATCTCGTAATTCCATTATATTGAGGGTAGATCAATAACAATAACGTAATTTCTTATGAATCGACTAGAGATCCTTTCCGGCTTAACACTTCTTCCCCTGGCCGGAGCACTGCTAAATACGCGCTCTGCTCCGCCATCACCCCTTTATAGCGATGAAGACGGGGAGTGGCTACCTAAAAAGCTGCTGATTGGAACATCAAGGAATGGTTCGCTGATCTCCAAATGCCTGCGCTCCGGACACTTGCTTTTTGTGGCCGGAATCGGGGGATGGTACGAGAGTGACCGTCCCGATCCGGGAGACGCCAAGGTTCAGGTGCTCAGTGCCCTGGCCAGTATGAAGGAATCCCTGGAAATCGCAGGATCGAATATGTCTAACGTGCTTCAGATCTTCATGACCGTCGCGGACCCGAATAAAAACCTGGACCTCATCAATGAAGGCTTATTTGAATACTTTCCCAATGATCCGCCCGCACGTTCATTTAGCAGTTCTAAGGTAACACAAATGGGTCGTGATGGCATTCTTGTCCAGATCGGCTGTATCGCCTATGTCGACTAACCTGCAGTTTTCACCATACCAACTGATGATCACCAAAATCACCAATCTAACATATGAATAGAAGAACCCTACTGAAAAGCTTTAGTTTGCTTCCACTGGCAGGTGCAGCAAGCCTTACATTAAGTCCGGAAGAGACGATGGCCCAGAATGGACAAAGAAGTCAATGGATACCTAAAAAGCAGGTTGTGCGTCAGGCAAACAGTGGTGCGAACACCAATCCGACCGTAGCACAGGGCGCTAACCGCCCACCAGCAAGCGTATTATCCGGATGTATCCGCTCCGGACACTTATTGTTTGTATCGGGGATTGGCGGATGGTATGCAGAAAGGAGGGCAGAACCCGGAGACATTAAGGTGCAAATCCGCAGTGCGCTGACCACGATGAAGGAAGTTTTGGAAAGTGCCGGTTCATCGATGGCCAATGTCCTTAAGGTACACATGACCCTGGTCGAGCCCAATCAGAACATTACTGCGCTGAATGAAGCCTACCGTGGATTCTTCCCTGATCCGCCGCCCGTACGTTCGTACACCGGCTGCGGTGCCGATCAGATGGGTAAAGATGGTATACTGGTGCAGGTAGACTGCATCGCATATGTGGATTGAGCGAAAATATTGGTTAAAGGATATATTTTCA
>JARKUW010000269.1 GCA_029851965.1 Bacteroidota bacterium
CCGTGCTCTTTAAGCAGTTAAGAAGTGGCCGGAACGATGTTCCTTTCTTGTGTTTGAAGTTCAGAAGTATGACCGTGAACGATGAAAGTGATAAAACACAGGCAACGAAAGGCGATTCACGCGTGACCCCAATAGGGCGCTTCCTACGCCGGACCAGTTTGGATGAGATGCCACAGTTTTTCAATGTCCTTATGGGGCACATGAGTGTAGTTGGACCAAGGCCGCATATGCTGCGGCACACGGAAGAGTATAAGGCCATTATCAGTAAGTTTATGGTCCGCCACTTTCTTAAGCCCGGGATTACGGGCTGGGCGCAGGTAAATGGGTACCGGGGGGAGACCAAGGAAGATGAAGATATGGAAAACCGTGTGAAGTACGACATCTACTACCTGGAAAACTGGACCGCGGCGCTCGACGTAAAGATCATCTTTATGACTATAATCAACGCTATTCGCGGTGAAGATAATGCTTATTAAGCACCCCGTCTCCTTCCATACTAACTCCCGATAATCAACACTTTCCTGCACAGATCCGGCCGTAACCCGAACCCTGAGGTTTAAAGCGCTGTTATGCCAGCAATTTACTGGTGCTTTGTTGCGAGTTACGCGACAGAGTGAATTAAACGGTAAAAGATCACGGGGTATTTTTACCCGAAGTGTGCCATCTGACGAATATCGAAAACATTTGTCGCCTGACAGCTATTTAGTAGTTGTCAAAATCAACTATATACTATGGAGAACAAATACGATTATTTAATAGTAGGTGCAGGCTTATTCGGCGCTGTTTTTGGTCACGAGGCAAAAAAAGCAGGAAAATCGGTTTTAATTATTGATAAACGGGACCACACCGGCGGCAACATATACTGCGAAAATGTAGAAGGCATCAATGTTCATAAATACGGTGCCCATATCTTCCACACAAATGATAAATCGATCTGGGATTATGTGAATTCATTTGTAGAATTTAACCGGTACACGAATAGCCCGGTAGCCAACTATAAAGGTGAGTTGTACAACCTTCCATTTAATATGAATACCTTTTACCAGCTTTGGAAGGTGAAAACACCTGCAGAAGCGCGGGAAAAAATACAAAGCCAGATCGATCAGGCGAAGACGAGTGCTCCTGCCAATCTGGAGGAACAGGCGCTGTCTCTTGTAGGTACTGACATTTATGAGAAGCTCATCAAGGGCTATACGGAGAAGCAGTGGGGACGTAGCGCTACGGAACTCCCGGCATTTATCATCAAGCGGCTGCCGGTCCGGTTTACGTATGACAACAATTACTTTAATGATAAATACCAGGGCATACCGATTGGCGGATATAACAAGCTAACGGAAGGTTTGCTTAATGGTATCGAGGTCAGGTTGAATGTTGATTTCTTTGCGGACCGGGATGCATGGGAAGGAATGGCGGAAAATGTGGTGTTTACGGGAAAGATCGATCAATATTATGAGTATCAGTTTGGAGAACTCGAGTACCGCAGTCTCAGGTTTGAACACCAGACGCTGGATGTAGAGAACTACCAGGGAAATTCGGTTGTAAACTATACAGAAAGGGAAATCCCGTATACCCGTATTATAGAACATAAACATTTTGAATTTGGAACACAGCCGAAAACGGTGATCACCCATGAATACCCAGCGGATTGGCAGCCCGGAATGGAAAGCTACTACCCGGTGAATGATGAGGCAAATACCCTCAAGTATAAGAAGTATAAGGCGCTGGCCGATGCGGAGCGCAACGTTATTTTTGGCGGCCGCCTGGCTGAATACAAGTATTACGACATGCACCAGGTGATCGGGTCGGCATTAAGTGTTACCCGAAAAATATTCTAACAGCCATGAAGTGTCAATTGAGGATGTACTATGCGAACGTGGAAAACAACACCGCGGGATCTAAGGCAACTCTCGATTGTTCTCTTATATTGGAAGAAATCGGATTCAAAAATTACGATGTACCGGTTTACTCAAAAAAGAGTGTTCTCTTAAACATCAGTAGCCTGCTGCTAAGGCTGCTGAAACTTTTCTATCATCTGCATGCGCGCTCTACTGTGGTTATCCAGTATCCTCTGCTTGGTGTTCACAAATACCTGAGGACAATGATCAGGTTGCTCCGGATCAAAAGATCAAAATCTATTTGTATCATCCATGATATAGATTCGTTACGTCATGCCAATTGTAAGTTCTCGTTGTCGCATGAGATCATCCGGCTGAACAACTTCGACGTCGTGATCTGTCACAATACGGGAATGGAGCATCTGCTGATGGAGCATGGTTTGACAACGCAAACCTGCATTGGGGTTGTTTTTGACTATCTACTGGACCGCAACGCGGTTGAGCAAATTAATCGTCGGCCGCTAAAAGCACCCAACAGAAAAGTTGCATTTGCAGGGAACCTTGGAAAGAGCTTTTTTTTAAAAGATCTCAATCAGGTTCAGGATGTATGTTTTTCATTGTACGGGCCAGGTTTTAATCCGGAAGAGGAGCAGGACAACATCAAATGGTGTGGTTCTTTCAATGCGGAAGAGCTTCCAGTCCAGCTGGATGCAGATTTTGGTTTGATCTGGGATGGAGATTCGATACATGCATGTGTTGGTTACCTGGGAAGTTATTTGAAATACAATAACCCCCACAAAGCATCGTTGTACATGGTCTCTCAACTTCCTCTAATCGCACCAAAGCAATCTGCCATTGGCAATTTTATTGAAGAAAATGCAATCGGTGTAACCATCAATTCTTTGTTTGAACTCAAAGACGTTTTCAATCACCTGGCGGAGGAGGATTATTTCAGGATGAAGAACAATTTGAAGGCCATCAGTGCACGCGTATCCTCGGGCGCTTATCTGAAACAGGCCATCGCGAGTGCTACTGCCGCGGTTGAATCTGCTCCGGCCGGCTTTTATCAGGGGACTCCGCGGTCTGCTTTTGAATAGCAATTTCACGTTGAGGGCTGTTGAAAACATGGTTGTATCCTACATAATTAAAGTTTTTTAGGCCTAAACATTGTAACACTTAATGAGTTATAGAGTTATGCGACTTGTGTTTTTTGTGCCTATTGTTCCGAGTTTGAAAGTGCCTTGCTTTACCTTATATAACACACAGGTATGGTAACTGTAAGCATTATTACCGTCGTATTAAACAATGAGTTTGTAGGTTCAGCGATTGAATCTGTGATTGGTCAGGATTATCCCTTTATTGAATATATCATTATAGATGGAGGATCTACAGACCGGACGCTGGATATCATTTCTACTTTTCCGCATAAAGTTCACAAGTTCGTTTCTGAACCGGATCAAGGTATCTATGATGCGATAAATAAAGGAATCAGACTCGCGACGGGGGATGTAATCGGGATTCTCAATGCGGACGATTTTTTGGTAGACAATGGAGTTGTCAGTAGAATTGCTTCCTACTTTAATAACAACACGGGCGAAATTGACGGGGTTTATGCAGACATCTTGTTTACAGCGCAGTATGACATCACCAAAGTCACCCGGCGATATGCTTCTCACCGTTTCAGGCCATGGATGTTCCGGTTTGGCTTTCAGCCCGCTCATCCGTCCTTCTATGCTAAAAAAGAATTATTTGACCAATATGGACTCTATGCGCCAGACTTTAAAATAGCAGGTGATTTTGACTTACTGTTGCGGTTTTTATATATCCACAAGGTTAAGGCCGTTTATGTGAAGGATGTTTGGGTTAAAATGCGCATGGGTGGGGTAAGTACTGCAGGTTTGAAGAGCCTCGTTTGTTTAAATGCCGAGATCCTGAAATCCTGTAAGGCAAACATGGTTTATACAAATATGATCATGATTTATTCGAAGTATTTATTCAAATGGTGGGGCTTCGTTTTTGCCCGGTTTTATCTGTGACGGTCATCATGCCGATTGGATTTTTGTTCTTCTGCTCTAATTATACTTAATGCTAAAGAAAAATGGCTACAGATAATCAGCAAGGTTCTGTGAAGTTTGAAAACAATGAAATATCGCTCAAGGCGGTGATATTAAAGATCCTGTTTTGGCTTGAGTATTTGTGGTCGAAATGGTTGGTCATTCTGGTATTTGTTATTCTGGGCGGCATAGGCGGATTTTGTTATGCTTATTTTAGCAAACCTGTTTTTACAGCCTCCAGCACCTTTGTTTTGGAAGAATCAAACCCGGCTGCACGCCTGGGTGGCTTAGGTGGACTCGCTTCGATGGTTGGGATTGACCTTGGTGGCGGAGGTGGTGGTTTGTTTCAGGGTGACAACATCATTGAGTTGTACCGTTCGCGTTCCATGTTAAAGAAAACACTGCTCACGCGCATAAACCGAAATGGAAAGCCAGTACTGCTCATAGATGAATATATTCGCTTCAATGAACTTAGAGAAAAGTGGGAGGACAATACCCGGCTAAAAGCCCTTCAATTTAATGTTCCGGCCGGTCAGCCCCTGACCAGGTTGCAGGATAGTGTGCTGCGAAAGGTAATACATAAAATCAATCAGGAGAACCTTGTCATATTCAAACCGGACAAACGGCTGAGTATCATCAGTGTTGAAGTGAGGGCGAAAGATGAATTTTTTGCTAAGGCATTTGACGATCAAATCGTAAAGAATGTGAATGATTTCTACATTCAAACCAAGACCAAACGTTCCCTGCAAAATGTCCAGCTTTTACAGCAAAAAACCGATTCCGTACGGTCTGTCATTAATGGTGCAATCTATTCTGCTGCTGCAGCGTCTGAAGCTACGCCCAACTTAAATCCTACGCGACTAACGCAACGCGATGTACCCGTCCAAAGGTCACAGTTCTCTGCCGAGTCGAACAAGGCATTTCTAGGAGAGTTGGTAAAAAATCTGGAACTTTCTCGAATTTCACTTCAAAAAGAGACCCCGTTAATCCAGCTGATCGATCAGCCGGAGTTTCCATTGGATGTACAAAAGCCTGGGGAAATAAAGTGGATGTTGATTGGATGCTTTCTAGCCGGAGCCTTCATCGTGACACTGCTGCTGATCTATAAATTTTTCAAAGTTGTGATGTCATGAAAAATTTATTCAATCCAAACTTCATTTACATCATCTCTTTTATGGTGCCGTTTCTTTTCTATGCACTGGAATGGTCTACATTATACCCCAGCCTCGGCTCGAATCTAATGATGTTCTACCTGTTTACATTCATTGTATGTTTATTGTTTGGGTTGGTTGTAAACGGTTCAAATCCATTCCGATATAAGTCAGTTGCAGAATCGAAAGGGAATTTATTCATCCTTGCGGTTACCTACCTGCTCTATGCAGTGGAAGTGATCTACTCGAGGACCATTCCGCTGTTTGCTTTGGTCAGGGATACCTTCACATACAGTGAGGACTCTTTTGGTATACCGATCATCCATACTTTTCTCGTTTCTTTCAATACCTTTTACGCGATATACCTTTT
>JARKUW010000278.1 GCA_029851965.1 Bacteroidota bacterium
CAACCGGCAACGAACCCATGACGGGTGCACAGCAGTCTTACCTGAAAACGTTGTCGGATGAAGCTGGAGAGGAATTTGACTCAAAATTAAGTAAGTCCGAAGCATCAAAACGCATCGATGAACTTCAACACAAAAGCGGCAGGGGATTGACGGATCAATAATCGCGACGGGAACATCAAAGATCAACACTGCTGCGATTAAATCCGCACATTCAGAGAAATGTACGGGTACCATCCTTCTTTGGAATGGCCTGCCAGTACCTGGAACACGGTCAGCCCTGCCGGCGCAAAATACAAACCACCGCCTTTTCCGAAATGCCACTCCGAAGAGTCGTCATGTTTTTCCCATACCCGTCCGGTATCAAAAAAGCCGGTTATGCCAAGTTGGCCAGGCAGTATGTAACTTGCAACATTCGCAACTTTGAACCTCGCCTGCAAATTATTATACACCATATGTGATCCCGCAAATCGATTCTGTAAATAACCGAGCAGGTTTCCCTGGCCGCCAAGGAACATGGACTGATAAAAAGCAGGATGTCCTATGCTGATTCCGCCTCCAATACGATCAGACAGGACAACTCTTGATTGCCGGTCGACCTTTTGGTAAAATGTAATCTCTGGTCTGATCTGTACATATGATTTAGCGCTTGCATTTAACCCGTTGTATCCCACAAGATCAGCCATAAACAGGTAACCGGAACTCGGCAGAATGCTTGAACTCGTCCGGTCAACAACATAGTTTATCCGCAACCCCAAATGCGCTTTACGCCTGCCAACCGTAGCACTGTCATATGACTTTATAACCGATGTGTTTTTGATCAAACGGCCAGCATTGTCTGCTTCATCCATCCGGTACAGCTGGATAGATGGACCAACACTCAGAGATACTCCCCTTCCAAAACGCCAGCGCAGGGACGGATCCAGAAAAAAAGTGTTGTACCGGGTTCTGTAATATCGCCGGTAATTGTCTCCCTTAACCAGCGCCGTTTCATTGCCGGTACCGAAGTAATTTGTTGTATTGTCGGGCGCATTGATCAAAGCTTGCAACGTAAAATCCGTCGTTCCCGCAACATGTATCCATTCTCCGTTGTACTTCAATCGGAAAGCCGACGTCGCAAAAGAATGACTAAGCATTACACGTTGAACGCTGGCATATGGAAGCTTCCTGAATCCCGACTGCTTTGTGTATTTGAACCCCAAACCAATTAGAAATCCATCGTCGAGGTTTAACCCCGCACTGGCGAGTGGCATCCAAACATTGTAAGGGTTTGAAGGTACAAACTTCGTGTTTAAACTGTCGTCAGAAAGATGCAACTTAAATCTGCTTCCCCCTGGAAACTTACCGCCGTCCTGCCTGTTGTAAACATGAATTTTTTTTCCGGCCTCAACACCACGTATCACCTTTTCACCCGTACCGCCTATCAAACGGATCTTGATATCAGAAGTACTGCTATTCACAGCAACCACATCTGAACCGCCAGCGGAATAAACCCTAAGCTCCCGGGTTATTTTCGGGTCGTACACCTGGTCCATGATCACATTTGGCTGATCCGCATCGCCCTGTGTTACCAATACGCGTAGTCCTTTGTCTCCTGCGTCATCAATGGTGACAACTTCCGGTTTATCGCTGAGTTTGATGTCCACAGTCTCGTTTACAAAGGTATAGTAGGCGGACATTGCGTCAGGAACCTTGTCTCTGCGCATCTTTAACTTACGCAATAGTTCATCATGCCGAATGGCATAGATTTCTGGCGGCAAACGCTTTAAGCCCTGCTCTAATATCTCGTCCGTTTGGGAGGCCACAAAATCCTGAGCAATTTTCATGCATTCTTCGTGGCTTAGCTGGGCATCAGGATACGCATTAAGAAACCGTGATTTGAAAATGGAATATTTTACCCTTGGGATGTTCCCTTCGAAGTTGTCAAATAGCGGATTGACCCAGGGAAGCGCGGCGATTTTCGGGAAAAGACCTTGTGACACGTGGAATACCTGGTCACGATCCCTAGGAACTCCTGTGAAACTCTTCGCCTTTCCGCTTTTATCTTTAACCCATCGCCACTGGTCTTCATGCCGGTCCCAGTCTGCAAGCATCAAATCCAGCATACGCGCTTTCAGGAAGTTCTTTGCATGTACACGGTTTAGTGAATTCTTATCCAGATCTGCCAGCATTTCAATGGTATTATCCGTATCCCCTGCAGGCTCTCTTTCTTCAAGCAAGCATATCCGGCCTACAAAATCATCCGAATATTCCCCTAAATTCGGATCTGGAGCAACAACGCCAATCGCTGGGTTTGCGTGTGGAATTCCGGCAGCAGCAGCAAGCGGCGGTACCACCAGTGCGGCAAACGGATGTTGTGCGCTCATGGCATCTTCTACCCAGTCGACCACAAAAGTGCCATGCAGGTTTTCCGGTAGAATCTTATCCGGTACTTTTTCAACGCTTCTTAGAACCCACTCTTTCTTTTGCGCATCCACCAGGCGCAATGATTTTGTCTGCATGCCGCCACCTGCTTTTTCCGGATGAAGGCCACCATGAAGTGCAGATATCCGGATCAGTGGCAGCTTTACCTTTGTAGCCCACTCTTTCCGGTAATTTTCTCCGAAAAGCCACAAATGTATTTTGCTGGCTTGATCATACTGCGGGTGTACCTGTACAATTACACTATCCCTTTGCGCATAGGAAAGCTTCCCAAATAACAATATAACAATCAGACCGATAAGCTGCTTAGCCATAGTTAAATTTACTAAAAGTTAATTGGTTTCCAACAAACCCGGAAATTAGCACGTCAGGCAATCGCGTTGATTCTCGATTAGAACTCAAAATCAATATCTTTGAAAAGCCGATCTTCAAATCATGAAAGTTCCAGATAGATTTAAGGAAATTCGTTACCATTTGCTTGCAGCAATATTAAGTATAAGCCTGATCAGTACGCAAAGCTTTGGGCAATTCAAACTGCAAGAATTTGACGAGCAGGCATTGATAAACATCAGTCACCGCCGGACAGAAGAAAAAACATCGGTATTCCTCTTTCTTTCCAGAACACACCTCTATGGGGAAATCGGATTGCCTGCAGGCTTATTTATCGGAGGCCTGGCGGCGGGGAATTCCGAAATGAGGCAAAACGCGTTGTATGTCGCCAGCAGCACAGTTGTATCTGCAGGGCTTACCTTCCTGATCAAGCGCCTGGGAAGGCGAAAACGGCCTTTTGTTAAAAACATCAACATCGTACCGGTTTATAGCGCAAAAGGAAGCTCCTTCCCCTCGGGCCACACATCCGCCACCACGGCAACTGCAATGGCGGTTTCCCGAGCGTACCCGAAGTGGTATGTCATCGCTCCTAGTTTTTTATGGGCCGGCTCTGTGGGCTATTCAAGAATGTACCTGGGTGTGCATTATCCCACAGACGTGGCCGCAGGTGCTGCCGTTGGCATCGGCACGGCTCTCCTCCTCCCCGCCCCTTAATCTTCAGGTATTCAGCATAAAAAAAGCAAAAGTTTTAGATTAAACTTCGTATTTTAGAATTATCAAACAAACTTTTATGGAAAGCACTGATGAAAACAGAAAACTTGAAGCTTTTTATGACGAGCTTGATCAAATGACAAAAAAAACGAACGATCCTACTGTGAATTACAGAGAATTCGTCTTTTTTGATGATGGCACTCCTTACGTGAGCAAGTATGTAGACAAGATTATGAACGTTTACGACAAATATTTTTCCTGAATACCCTAAGACCAGGTCGGCTGCTCATGCCTGTTACGCAGGTAATTTGAACCAGAACGTGCTTCCTTTTCCTTCCTCACTCTCTACGCCAATTTCCCCGTTGTGCTTTTTAATGATCTCTGCAGAGATGTACAACCCGAGCCCCAGCCCGGAATATTGACCGCCGTAAATATCCGCCCGGTAGAACCTGTCGAACAGAAAAGGAATCTTTTCCTTTTGAATTCCAGGTCCCTGATCAATCACAGAGAGTTTCACGGCATTTTCGGCTTTCTTCACGACGATCCGGATGTCCCTGGATGTAGGTGCGTACTTAATTGCGTTGTTAACAAAATTTACCATCACCTGCTGGATCCTTTCAGAGTCCGCTGCAACTTCGGCGTCCAAGTCTCCTTCTGTAAGAATATTGAATACCCCACCCGCTACAACATGGTGACAACACTCATCGATTGCACTCGACAATTTGAATCTTGTTACTTTCAAGTGCAGCTGCCCCTCATTGATTTTACTGGCATTTAAAAGATCATCTATCAGTACGCTGATTTTAAGCATACTTTTATTTGCCTGCTCCACCAGACTGGACACCTTTACGTTACTCGTGTCTTTTAGTTTATCCATCAACTGTAAAGATGCCTTCAGCGCTGTTATCGGGGTTCTAAGTTCATGACTGGCGATACTGATGAAGTCGTCTTTGTGTCGCTCCGCCAGCTTCTCCTTTGTGATGTCGTAGACCATCCCAAGAATTCGCCCCGGAAGACCGTCCGGTGCCGGCTCAACCTTTCCCCGTAGATATACCCATTTAATTACACCTTCAGGCGTCTGAAACCGACCCTGGAAATCAAGAACAGAATCTGGCGTCACAGCAGATAACACTTTCCTTAGCTTGCCCTGATCTTCAGGTAAAAACTGACCAAGTAGCATATCCACGTCCCAGCTTTCTTTTTGTTCCTGGTAACCAAAGATCCGGTCGAAACCGTCAGAATGAAAGAGCTTCCTGTCGGATAAATTCAACTCCCATACCGCCATCTTAGAATATTGAAGTGCCATATTCAAACGTTTCTGACTTTCTTCAAAGTCTTTCCGGTAACTGTAATCATCCAGGACAGTAAAGGCGAAGGTGGATTCCTTCTCCCTGAACAATATGGTGGTTACGTGAACCCAGGCGAGTGATTTGTCTTTCTTTATGATACAGGCATCCAGCTTGAAAAACGGCTTACCGTCCTTCCACATAGCAGTTTGCAGGTCTTTCCAGTGGTGTTTAAATTCAGGACAAGCATAATCCATAATCTTCGTCCCTTCAAGTTCTTCTGCAGAATACCCCATCAGGTCACATAAAGCCTGATTTACCCTTACAATGGTTAAATCCTGATCGATAATCTTGCTTGCTGTAGATGTAAGCGTAAATATGGACTCAAACCTGTTGTTGCAGTCCTCATACCGCTCGTTCGCCTCGTGTTCTTCCTGTTTCATACCTAAAATGGCTAGGATACCATAACAACAAAACGCGCCAGCTGTTTGGAACGGAAGGAGCCCAAAATCAGGTATGCAGCAAAACTTGCTTACCAGAACTTGTCCCGGTGGTAAGCCATTTTACCCCTATACAGACCCTGACTACCAGTAGTTTACACGAAAGGTACGCCTTTAACGAAATTAAAGGTTTTAGACTTTTAGTTTTCCGATTATTCATTAATTTAGGGTAACCAAATATGAAAATGATATGAAAATTTTGCGCTCAATCACAGGATCTCTAGTAGCCATATTGTGTCTTATTGCCTTACTCGCAATCCCTGTAAATTTCGATGACTGCTACCCGGAAGACAACGAATTCCTGTTGTAGTTGACAACAATTTTTTCCGGCCATCCGCAACATTAATTTCGCTCCTTATCGACATACCGGACTAAGTCCGTTATAGATGCAATATTCAAGTGACGCGCTTGTTGTTTTCGCATCATCAACGCATACGTGTTGTTGAACCCGATTGGGCGAAGCCATTTCAATTGATATCTCTGAATAAACTCGCGGCGCACATATTCATCAACAGCCTCCTTACTTCCAATCAGCTTGTTTACAAGTTTCTGATCCGGTTTCAGCAAAACCAGGAAACCGGTTCCGGTGTATTCCGGGTAAAAATCAATCTGACCATTCTGTAGTGCGTCGAAGCAGATCTTGGTTCCCCCCAACCCAGTCTTCGTTTGTACGGACAGCTCCGTATTGCCTGTGATAAGGATCTTGTACATCTGCGCGAGAATATACTGTTCACCGAAAATTTTAGACCCAATACGGACAACGCCTTTTCCGCCCCTGCGAGGTGGTTTATAGAGCTGATGTTCTACCATGAAATCGAAAGCCACACGCTCGGGACTTTGCTTTAGGTGATCCACCTTGTAGTTCAAAGAGGTCATGACGGAATCATCGATCCGACCAGACAATTGATTAAGTACTGCCTCCAACTCCGGATAACGCATCAGCACATCCTGTCTGACAAGGGGTGCAGCAAAATAAGGTGGAAAAATGTGCCGGTCGTCCCTTAAAGTAATCAATTCGTACGCTTTCAACCGGCCATCTGTGCTGTACCCGCTGATCACGTCAAGCTTTTTCTCGAGCGCCGCTTTATACATGACGGCATCACTGATGACAACCGGATCCAAATCCAAATTGTACACCCGCCTCAAGCCCAGATATCCGTCTTCCCTACCCATGAACTCAGGTGTGAATCCAGCAAGCATTTCCCCAGCCAATCGCCCTGGAAGCAAGTAAAATGAACATAGCGAGCCCAGGATAAACGGCAGAATAAGGGAGCGCAAATGAAGGTGCTTAAGCCTTACCCGTTGTGCGCGCGAGAGGAGGAAGTCAAGTAAGATGGCAAGAAGCGCCGCCGGAATTGCACCTGCAAGGATCATGTTTGAATTGTTGAGTGCAATTCCCCCAAATATAAATTCTCCCAATCCGCCAGCAGCAACATAGGCAGCTAAGGTGGCGACTCCGACGTTAATCACGGCAGCCGTTCTGATGCCGGCCATGAGAACCGGAAAAGCCAGAGGCAATTCCACCTTCAACAGAATGTCCCGCCGCCCCATTCCCATCCCTCGCGCAGCGTCAACAACAGCCGGATCAACTTCTGAAATTCCTGTGAATGTATTTCTCAATACAGGGAGCAACGCATACAAGAACAATGCGATAATGGCGGGCCGCGGCCCAATGCCGAAAACGGGAATCATCACACCAAGCAGTGCGATGCTTGGTATTGTCTGAAGAACGCCTGCAATACCCAGAACAACTCCGGCCAGCTTCCTTTTCCTGGAAATAAGTACCCCCAGAGGCACGGCGATCAGTATAGCCAATACGAGCGAGATCATCGTCAGGCCGATGTGTGCCCAGGTCTGACTCCAGAGTTTATCAGATTGTTGTGAAGCAAAGGCCCATACGCTTTGTGTTTGCTCCATAGCTATCTATTCTTAAAATCATTGAAAGCACGCACGAGACTTTCCAGGTCAGGACCTGCCGTTTCGGCTTCATTACGTGTCAACAAGGCCTCCATTTTATCCCATACGCTTAGTGTCGGACTGCCGTCGGCCTGGGGAAGTATTTCATAAAGCTTTACCGTTTTCAGTTCGAGCTGAAAGCGCTGCTCCTCAAAGAACTCAGAAACGAAATCACTTTGCGGCCTGAAGAGCAGCTCTTCGGGCTTTCCGATCTGTATAATTTTACCCTGATCCATCAGACAAATGCGGTCCCCAAGTTCGAAAGCCTCCTGCACATCATGGGTAACCATCACGATCGTCTTCTTAACCAGTTCGTCAAGTGCCCGAAATTCCTTCCGGATACCGATGCGCGTCAGATTATCCAATGCACCAAAAGGCTCATCCATTAATAATATAGGTGGATTTACCATTAAAGATCGTGCAAGGCCAACCCGTTGCTGCTGGCCGCCACTTAAATCTTCCGGGTACCTGTTTTTCAAAGCAACATCAAGCTTCAGCTTGGCAAAGAGTTCCTCCATACGTTCCTGAATGTCCCCGTCGGTCCATTTGAGCAGCCTGGGAACGATCGCTACATTTTCGGACACCGTATAGTGGGGAAACAATCCATGATTTTGAATGACATACCCGATTCCGCGGCGCAGCTTTTTGGGTTGAACCTGCGCAATATCCGTATCTCCAATGAACACCTTACCGGAATCCGGTGCGATCAGCCGGTTGATCATCCGCAATGTCGTCGTCTTTCCACAGCCACTCTTACCCAGAAAGACGAGATTTTCACCTTCTTTTACCTCAAAGCTGATGTCGTCCACTGCCGTAAAAGCACCGAACTTTTTCACCAGGTTTTCCGCTTTTATCATTCAGCTAACGTAAGGAATAAATTGTTGAGCGATTCCGCGTAAAGGGGATGTGCAAAGACGGTGGTACTGATAACATCACAAGTAATCTTTCCCATCATTGCCATCTGAAGAATACTCATGATTTCGCCGCCCTGTTCACCAACGATCGTGGCCCCCAGAATTAACCTTGTTTTCTTATCAACGATCGCTTTCATAAAGCCGCGGGTTTCTCCATTTTCAATGGCTCTGGCGACATTCTTCATCGGTATTTTAGCAACAAGAAAATCAAGTCCCTGTTCAGTAGCTTCCATTTCTGTGATACCGATGCGGCCAACCTGAGGATCTGTGAACATACAATACGGAACCTGCCGGTTCACCGTACTGCATTGCGCCCCTTCAAGCAGGTTCGCGGCGACGATGACAAAATCATTATAGGAAATGTGCGTGAAGGCGGGTCCACCTTTAACATCGCCAAGGGCATAAACACCCTCAACATTCGTTTCTAAAAATTCGTTGACCAGCACATGTCCCTTTTCATCACACCTGATCCCGGCAGCTTCAAGGCCCAGGGTTTCTGTCTGGGGCTTCCTGCCGGAGGCAAGCAGAACGTGACTGCAATTAAGTACTTCTTTTCTTCCTGCAATCTCCACGTCAACATCAATGCGGTTGTCAGACGCTTTACTATACTTTGAAACTTTTGCCTCAATGAGCACATCAATGCCCTCGGATGTAAAGATATCCGTTAACTCCTGGCAAACATCATCATCTTCCTTAGGCATCATACGGTCCGAGCGTTCCAGAATCGTCACTTTGGCGCCGAAACGCCTGAACATCTGCCCATACTCGAGGCCAATATAACCACCTCCTACAATTAGCAGATGATGAGGGACATCCCCGACATCCAGAATAGTTGTCGAGGTTAAATAATTTAAATCCTCCAGTCCCTCAGTCTCCGGAATCACCGGGCTGGCGCCCGTGTTGATAAAGATACGTTTGCCGGTAAGTTGTTCCGAGCTGCCATGATCATACCGTACTTCAAGGGTATGTTCATCGAGGAAGCTCGCGTCGCCCATGA
>JARKUW010000017.1 GCA_029851965.1 Bacteroidota bacterium
GCGTGATCGGTAATCACGATACCCTGCAGAAGATCTGCAGCCGGTTTGATATTCCGTTCTTCCTCATCCCCTACAATCAGGATAAGGCAGTTTCCGAGCAGCAGATCATCGATAAGATTAAAGGCTATGATCCGGATTATATTGTGCTGGCTAAGTTTATGCGGATCCTTTCTCCTGATTTCCTGGCCAACTTCCCCAACAAAGTGATCAATATTCATCATTCTTTCTTGCCTGCATTTGCCGGAGCGAACCCCTATAGACAAGCATTTGAGCGGGGTGTTAAACTGATTGGTGCAACGGCCCACTTTGTAACAGACGACCTGGATGAGGGGCCAATCATTGCCCAGCAGATCATTCCGGTTAACCATTCGTTCACCGTTGCGGAGATGGTGAGGTCCGGACAAGAGATCGAAACGGCCGTGCTGGCAAAAGCACTGCGCCTGGTGCTTAACGACCGTGTGTTTGTTTACCAGAATAAAACAGTGGTTTTTGAATAAGGGACACGCCTTATTTATATATGTTCTTCAGGTCCTTTTCGAACAGGGTATATGGATCATCATAGAACTTCTTGAAGTCGGGAACACTGCTATGGCCCGGAAAAGGTGCATAAAAGTGCGTCGGGCTCTTGGTATCGTTTCTCCAGACCAGCACATAGGATAGCCGAAGTTTACCGGCTTTCATCACTTTCAACAATACGTCCGTCCACCAGTTCGGGTTGGGGAGCGACTCCAGGCCGGTTTCCGTGAAAGCGGCAACTTTCTTTGTTTTTACAGCATAGTCCGAAACGATGGTCAGCTTCCGGATGGCGGCATCCAGGTCATAACGGCCATCCCGGCCCATATCCCCGTAATTGTCCATGCCGACCATATCCACCCACTCATTTCCAGGGTAGCGTTCCAGGTATTCTGCTTCGGAATTGAATTTATTGTCCGGCGAAAAGGCATAGATGAAGTTGTGCACGCCGGCGGTATCTCTCAAATAAGAAACGGTGAATTTCCATAATGCTGTAAATTCTTCCGTTGTACAGTGCGATTTCCCCCACCAGAACCAATCGCCGTCAAACTCATGATAGGGGCGGAAGATCACCGGAATCAACTCACCATTCTTTCCCTTCAGCCCTTTGGCCACTTCAGCAATGGTGTTCAGAATGTTAATGTATTTATCATGGTCCTTTCCGCCCGGGATCAGATACTTTACGGCAGGCACAGAAACAGAATCCACCCAGTTGAAACCGCCTCCGGACAGTGGGTTGGAAAAATGCCAGGCGACGGTTGTAACGCCGCCTCTGTCGTAGGTATCCCGGATGTTTTCCTGCAGCATTTGCTTGTAGCTGCTGATCTGCGCTTCCGGACGGCCGGAAAGACCGGAAAAGTCGACGCCAATTACCGCAGGATGTGTGCCGACAACAGATTTAACGTCCGACCGGCCGGCATCGCCCGACCAGCCATGGCCGTATTCTGTGGCATGCTGATGGCCGAACAAGGTGTGTTCCCTGGCAAGTTGGTACAAATTCCTGTACAATGCTTTTGTCTCCTTTGTGGCCTTGTGGTCAATCAAGGTTTGGGCCTGTGCCCGGGCAGCAGAAAACAGGAAAACCAGTATACATATATATAGTGTCTTCATCGGTAGTTGATTTGGGTGTGGTGCCGGCGTTAGCCGTGGTTAAATTGCTGATTTTCTTCTTCTCATACAAATTATGTGACCGACTGAGAACCACTTACACAAAAAGTCACAATAAACGACCAATACTTACCGCGGTTTTCCAGGTGCCTGCAATTCCATATAACTTCGTATGTGCTGATCATCAGCGCCGCAGTTTGATCACGCTAGCTTATACAATTATGAAGTACCTCCCTGCTCAACGATTAACACTTTTGCTGCTGCCTGTTCTCCTGGCAAGCTGTGGTTCCGCCGTTCATGTAGCGCGTACTTCAAAGAAAAGTAACCTGGCTGTCACCACTGCCATGTACAGGGGTACCATCTTTACCAAAGACTATTCTGGCACCGGCGCCTTTCTATCAGCGGACTCCACCCAAAGATTTACTCCCGGCGAAGCAGACATCCGGCAAGCCGAGAAGATCCTCAGACTGCGCATCAAGGCCGCAAATAAATTAAGAACCAATCAACCCGATGGTAGTCCGCTTATTCACCAGAACCTGAATTGTTATTACCGGCAGTACCTCGGTTTTATTGCGCCTTCCGGAGAAAGGATCGTGCATGTAAACCTGTACTGGGACAAGTATTCCCGGCGCAATAAAGTGAAGGGCATGCCGGATAAGCGCCTGAAGTTTGAGGATGAGTATGCCATGACGCAAGATGGCGGAAGCTACTACTGGAAGGTGAATGTGAATCTCACCACGGCGGAGCTCAGCGACTTCCGGGTGAACCGCACAACCATCGCCAGTGCTCCGTTTAAATCGTCCAGCACGGCAGCTTTAACGAACCGTCCAGACTAGTCATTTACCTGCTTCTTTTCAGCCTTTTTCCTGCCTGCTAACGGGTCCCGGTTCTATCGGCACCTTAGCCGTAGCAGACCCGCAGTTTACCCGCATTTTGTGTGCGTTATGTGCGGGTAAGGTCCGGGTAAGGTGCGTCTAAAGTGGGTGTAATTTCCAGTGCATTTCGAAGCTTTCAGCAGCGCATCACCGGGCGGTTAAAACCTTAAAATGGGGGCAAAAAAAATAAGGCCGGAGCCTTATTTTAATAATCTAACTTCATATAGGTCGGTTCGCCGGTCTGTCATGGTTTTCACCGTACCGTAATGGTGCAGTTCGTCCAGCAGATGAAGATCCAGATCGACCACAAGCACCATCTCTGTATTTGGAGTGGCTTCGGCCTTTACTGCGTTTGTCGGGAAAGCAAAGTCTGATGGTGTAAATACCGCCGACTGTGCAAACTGGATATCCATGTTATTTACTTTCGGCAAGTTACCTACGCAGCCTGCAATCGCCACATAGCATTCGTTTTCGATGGCTCTGGCCTGTGCACAATGCCTAACCCGGGTATAGCCGTTCTGGGTGTCGGTAAGGAAAGGAACGAATAACATTTGCATGCCCTGATCCGCAAGGATTCTGCTCAGTTCCGGGAACTCCACATCATAACAGATCAGAATACCGATCTTTCCGCAGTCGGTGTCAAATACCTTAATCTTGTCGCCACCAGTCATGCCATAGTATTTTTGTTCGTTTGGCGTGATGTGCACTTTCCGGTATTCCTCGGTCTTACCGCTCCGGTGGCACAGGTAACTGGCGTTGTACAGCTTGTTGTCTTCCAGGATCGGCATGGTGCCACTGATCACGTTTACGTTGTATGAAACGGCATATTCCTGGATTTTAAGAACAATGTCGGGTGTCATTTCCGCCAGCTTACGCATCGCTTCAATTTCCGGCAGATGGTTGTACGGCTGCAGAAGCGGTGTGTTGAAGAACTCGGGGAACATGATAAAGTCCGATTTGTATCCACTCACGGCATCCACAAAGAACTCGACCTGCTCGTAAAAAGATTCAATATTCGGGAAGTGGCGCATCTGCCATTGTACCAGTCCGATCCGGATGTTCTTGGCCGACCTGGCGGTTACTTCAATGCCCTGATAGTAGATGTTGTTCCACTCGATCAATGTTGCGAAATCCTTGGACTCATGGTCACCAGGCAGGTAATTGGTCAGTACCTTACGTACGTGGAAGTCGTTGGAGATCTGGAAAGTAAGCGTCGGGTCATAGAGTTCCTTTGCCTTTACCTTATCTATATATTGTCTTGGCGTTAACGTATCTGAATGGGAGTGATAACCCGGGATACGGCCACCTGCAATGATGCTTTTCAGGTTGAGGCTTTCGCAAAGTTCCTTTCTTGCTTCATAAAGGCGGCGGCCGAGGCGCAGTCCCCTGAATTCCGGAGAAACAAAGATCTCGATGCCATATAAGGTGTCCCCATGGGGGTCATGCGTGGAGAAAGTGTAGTTACCGGTAATCATCTGGTAGGTGTGTTTGTCGCCAAACTGATCGTAATCTACAATCAGTGACAAAGAACAGGCGACTACTTTATCATCTACAGAAATACACAATTGTCCTTCCGGAAATATTTTCAACAGCTTTGCAATGCTCGCTTTACTCCAGATCTGCCCCCCAAGGGTGTCATAAGCCTGCTCCATCGACTCTTTCAAGTCATCGTAATCTTCAAGGGTAAGTTTTCTGGTTTCTATATTCATGTATCTCGTATTTTAATTGGTAAAACCGTATTCGGGTTTTTTTGCAAAGATCGGCAAAAACGCTCAATTACAGCGATATTGGGACTTGTTTAATTCTCTTTTTGACTGTTGTTATACCTTAGCGCCCTGAGGCGGTCGATTGCTGAGGCTAAAGTAAAGTTACCGTGGAGCAGCGGATCAGGGTTTCCTCCTGGCGGAACTTCTTTTCAAGTTTCTTCTTGTAAGATGTCCAGAACGCCTGTTCCAGTCCGAAGGTCATGATCTCGAAGATCAGGATCTTGTCGCGTACTGTCTTATCTTCATTTTCTTTCCAGAGTCCAGTAGCCGGGGAGCGGGAATATACCGTCAAGCCACCAAACTTTTCGGTAAGCTCTTCTTTGATGTTCTGGTAGAATTTTTCCGGAAATGCCTTACCATCTTCGCCGGTTAGTGGCAGGTAGATCTGGATTAATTTATCTTTTTGCTGTTGCTTTGCTTCTGCGGCCTCCAGCATTTTCAGTGCCTGTTCTGGGGTGCTGTGCCCGAGCACCGTAAACTTCTTACCGGCCTGCGCATTGTAATTTTGGAAAAACTGCTCCAGCTGGTTTATGATCTCTTTTGGCAGCTGTGATAGCGTGTCTACATGAGCATACAGCTGAGATACGACCGGAATCGCGAGGAAGCGGTCGTTCCGCATGTTCGCGCCGTCCCTTTCCTGTTGTCCGGCTTTAATGGCGCCAATGATTCTACATTCCATCGCGCAGCCTGCAAAGGTCTCGATCTCTGAAATGACGACGATGTCGATGGGGTCGCCGTCTTCACCCAGAGTTCCGGGGATAAAGCCGAAATCAAAAGGGAAGACCATTCCTGCAGGCATGATTTTCTTCAGGAAAAAATATCCCTGTTGAGGGTCGAAATCATATTTCTGGCCCTTTCCTTTGGGGGTTTCGACAATTACCGTAACCGTCTTCATCAATGATCAATGTTTTTGGTTCAACTTTTTGCCTTCAATTTCTGGAGTACAGCGGCCGTAACGAGGCTTCCGAAAAGGTACCAGGCAACCGTAAGAACCTTTGTCTTGTCGGTTTTTGTTACCGGAGTATCGTTAAGCCCCATAGGTTCCGGGAGCTTTAGGGCACCCATACCAGCGGTGATGCCAGAGATGGCTGCACGGATCCAAAGGTATTTTGGATTGCCCATGCCAATGGCACTGTAATAAATTCCGTTGCTGAAGACATCTCCGGCCAGTGTTGCGGCATACAGTTTATCACCAACGGGGGCCGGGATGCCCAGTGCTTTAAGGGACTTGCTTAAGGCTTCCTCGCCCAGCAAATCGATGCGTGGCGCTTGTGGATCGAACTTTCGAACAGTTTCATGAAGGATGTTCAGTGCAATAGCGCCTGCGAATCCCCCGATAAGGGCTTTGATCAGTTTCATGTTCTTAAAAGTTGTTTCAGCTTCAAATTGTTTTAAAACAAAGCACCCCGCCAAAATGAATTGGACGGGGTAGCTTCTCCCATAAAATATTGTTGCCGGGCAGACTAGAATTTATAACCCAGACCGAAAGACCAAACCTGGTTTTTGAATTCCGGAGTTTGTGTCGTTCCGTTCTCATTGTTTTTCTGGAAATCCAATGCATAACGGCCATGAACGTCAATGTTGTTGGTTAAGTCATATCTTAAACCAATAACACCACCCAAAAGGCTTTTCTTGAAGTTGTCAGAATCGTCGTCTCTAACGGTTACACTTCCTTCTCTGGTTTCAAATTTTGTACTTGTAGACATCAAAAAGGATACCTGAGGACCCACTACCAGGTTCAACGGGCTTGCCAAACGAATCGATGCTAAGATTGGAACGTCAATGAAGTTTGTTGTTCTCTTGTATTCTACATTTCCGCCGGTAAGTTTATAACCTTTCTGCGAATACAAGATCTCCGGGGTAAAGGCAATCCCGTCGGTTAACTTGATGTCTGCGGTAACACCAGCATTAAAGCCAGTTTTTGCATCTGTGCTGAATGAATTCTGTCCGTCATCATGCGTGATGTTTGCAATGTTTACACCTGCTTTTACACCGAATCTAACTGGACTTTGTGCGTATGCAGCACCTGTAATAAACAGTCCTGCAGCTAAAATAAATAATTTTTTCATCTGTATCTTTTTTGTTTTAGTGATTATGAATCAATCTAAGCGCGCACATTTAACGTTTAAAGCCTGGCTGTCGATCGTTTCAACATTTGTGTTTCGGTTAGCCTATATGAAAGAAATGTGCCAAGATGAGAAAAGTTGCTTTTCTTCGGTTAAAAAGGCACCTGGCACGCTCACAGGCAGGGATTTAGAACCTGATCGAAGGACGTGCAGGCTGCCGCTGCGCTTGCGAACACAATCGTAATAGTGTATCAAATCCGATACAATTCTGCTTTCTATCTTCGGTATAGCTTTATGAAGCAGGGGCAAGTTGTTCTCGCTCACAGCACTAAGGGGATGGCTGAAAACAGCATTAATAAAGGTGATCTCGTTAAATCGTAAATTTGAACACCTACTTAGGCCCTCTCTTTGTTAAGTTTGCACAAAATTATACAAGTTCCATAATGACTATTAAAAAAGTACTGTTACTCACTTTCTTTTCGTTCTCCACCGTATTTGCTGTACAGGCACAACAAAAATCATATCTGCAAACTTTACAGGAGCCCAATTCCTGGGTAGATTCTGTAATCAACAAACTGAACCGTCGGGAGCGCATCGCGCAAATGTTCTTTATACGGGCACTAACGAATTCAGGGAAGGCATATGAAGACTCTATCGGGCGGGTGATCCAAAAGGAGAAAGTCGGTGGTCTGGTTTTTTTTCAGGGCGGACCTGGCAGGCAGCTGAACCTGACCAGCAGCTACCAGCAGATCTCAGAGGTGCCTTTATTGGTCGCGCTGGATGGAGAATGG
>JARKUW010000028.1 GCA_029851965.1 Bacteroidota bacterium
TTACACTAAGGTCGTTGCTTAAGGTTTGCCAAGGGATTGCTAAGGATTTGCTTAGCAACTTCTTAGCAATACGCTCTTAGTATATATGTCTCCTACGTAATTGAGCAAGCCTTTCGCCAACTCTAGAGAATTTTGATTTACTAAGTTAAATTGCGATTTTGAGCAGCAATGCAAGACTTTCCACTTTACTTCCAGCTTGGCTGGCAACATATTCTAGATTTTAAAGGTTACGACCATATACTTTTTGTAATGGTGCTATGTGGTACTTACACGCTTTCCGACTGGAAGAAAGTACTTATCCTGGTTACCGCCTTCACGATTGGACATAGCATTACACTTGCCCTGAGTGTGCTTAATGTGATAAAGGTGAATAGTGATCTGATTGAATTTTTGATTCCGGTAACCATTCTGATTACGGCTATCGCGAACCTGATGAATAAGAAAAGCAAGCCTAAGGGGGTTAACTTTAAGTATTGGCTCGCTTTATTCTTTGGATTGGTACATGGGATGGGTTTCTCAAACTACCTGAAAAGTTTGCTTGGCAAAAGCAGTAGCATCGTTGCTGAACTGTTTGCTTTTAATGTGGGATTGGAATTCGGTCAGGTGATTATCGTCATCGCGACTTTGATTCTGGCTTTTGTACTCATCAATTTGCTGAAGGTCAAAAAGTGGGATTGGACATTTTTCCTTTCTGCAGCAATCTTTGGTATTTCATTTATGATGGCTGCAGAAAGGATTCCAGGCTTGTTCTAAAACAAGCCCAACTGTCCGGTGTCTTCAATGTCTTCTGGATTTGTAATTTCCAGATCTATCTTCTTTTTACCCCAGGGTTTTTTACCTTTCGGCTTTGTTACGCTGGCGTCAGTTTCCGGAAGGGCTTCGGTCTTTTGTGAAGCTGATTCTGCCGCTCCTGATGTTGCTGCTGCTGTTTCCCCATCAGGTGTAATTGCACTTTCCGCATCAGGCTTCACTGCAGCTTCTACTTCAGGCGCAACTGCAGGTTCCGGTGCTTCAACCGCTGCAGATACTGGTGCTGCTACATCCTCAGCTTGCGGCGCTTGTTCCGTGTCCGGCAGCTCTTCAGGTTCCTCAGCAGGTGTTACTTTAAAGATTTCCGGAGCTGAATCTTCTTCAGCCGGGGTTGCGTCATCAGCCTCTTCAACAATTGGATCTGCTTTCGCAGGAATAACCAGCGGCAGTACGCCGGATTGTATTTCTGGCGCTGCAGGTTCTACCTGCTCCGCTTCCTCTTCAATTGTTGGCTCAATTTCTTCCGCATCAACAATTTCCAATTTTTTAACCTCATGCGGGGTAAGGCGGTTACCAATGGCTTTGATCCCTTTAATATCGATGAATTCGCTAAGTACGACTTCCAGCGTTTCTTCGATCTGCGATTTGCCTTTCAGCACATCTACAATCAGCTTCGCCGCAGGATTGCTGGTGATGCAGATGAGCTTAGATCCCGCCTCTTCACTAATCAGGGTTTGCTTTTTACCAACAGCTATATTCTCGAATACAAAGCGTTTCACAAACTGGTTTTTGGCTTTGCCTTCGTATTGGACAACGGCAAAAGGTTTTTCCGGATCGTATTTCTGAATGATGATCAAATCGGCATCGAAGTGATTGCTGAGCTCAAAAGTACTGAGCTCGTACCAGCCTTCTTTATGCACCTGAAGGATCTTATCGTCACCATCAAATTCCCCGAGATACTTACCCCTACCGTCCACATTAAGGCGTCTTAACAGATCGTCATACCAGATCTTAAGGCCCGATAAGGTCGACACACCCTTGCTTTTCAGCACAATTTTCTTCACCGGGTATTTAGAAAGGATGTTACCCTGGGAGCCCCTGCCCTTGATGCTGATCTCTGCAAAGTCGGTATCAAAGTTGACTTTCTTTAGCTTGGAATGTGGCTTCAGTTGAACACTCACAATTTCCGCTTCGCCGTTCGGGTTCGCGGTAAAATAAAAGACCTTAGATCCTTTAGATCCTTTTGTCAGATCGTATTCTTTATCGCGGGTGATACCAACCACGGCAAATCGTTTGATGTAAGCAATACCACTTGCTCCATCTTTATAAATCAGGTTGTAAACGGTACGTTCATCGTTTTTCTTGAACACCGCGGCATGGATGATGCCCTTTCCAACGAAGGTTTTGTCTGCAACTTTTGTGATGATGCATCTACCATCTTCACGGAAAACAATGATTTCATCCAGGTCGGAACAGTCCGTGATAAACTCATCCTTTTTCAGGCCTGTACCAATAAAGCCGTCAATGCGGTTCATGTAAAGCTTCACGTTTGCAAGTGCAACTTTTGAGGCTTCAACACGATCAAACAAGCGGATTTCGGTTTTACGCTCACGCCCTTTACCGTACTTGTCTTTAAGTTTCTGGAACCAGGCAATGGCATAGTCCGTCAGGTGGCGTAGGTGGTTTTTAACCACTTTAATTTCATCCGCCAGCGAGCTCATTTGCTCATCCGCTTTTTTCACATCGAAGCGGGTGATGCTGCTCATCGGTTTATCGATCAGCTTTTTGAAATCTTCCGGCAGGATCTCCCGATAAAGTTGCGGCTTGAAAGGTTCGAACAGACCGTGCAATACCTGTACAACAGTGTCGAAATTACCAGAGTTCTCGTATTCCGGATGTTTGTACATGCCTTCCTGAATGAATATTTTCAATAGCGAGCTAAAGAAAATTTTCTCCAGTAGATCATGCAGGCGTATTTCGAGTTCCTTTTTTAGTAGCGCCTTGGTATTATTGGTATTCTCGATGAGAATATCGTTTACACTAAGGAACTGTGGTTTATCATCCTTGATGATACAGGTATTTGGAGAGATAGACACCTCGCAGGAGGTAAAAGCATAGAGCGCATCGATGGTGACGTCGGGCGAAATGCCTGGCGCAAGCTGGATGACGATCTCTACGTGTTGCGCAGTGTTATCTTCAATTTTCTTGATTTTAATTTTACCCTTGTCATTCGCGGATAAGATGCTGTCGATTACAGAGCCCGTAGTTGTGCTGTAGGGGATTTCAGTAATGACAAGAGTCTTTTTATCTTTCTCCGTAATCTTTGCACGTACGCGAACCTTACCGCCACGCATACCTTCATTATAAGCTGAGAAATCGGCCATACCACCGGTAAAGAAGTCGGGCAGGATATTAGGTCTTATGCCTTTCAGCGCTTCAATAGACGCGTCAAGCAGTTCGACGAAGTTATGCGGCATGACCTTGGTGGCAAGACCTACGGCGATACCTTCAGCACCTTGTGCAAGTAAGAGTGGGAATTTTACAGGTAAAGTAAGGGGTTCATTGTTCCGGCCATCATAACTCAATTGCCAGGTCGTGGTATCCGGATTGAACACCACATCATTCGCAAATTTCGACAGTCGAGCCTCGATGTACCTGGCAGCAGCTGCACTATCGCCAGTGATCGGGTCACCCCAGTTACCCTGGCAATCGATCAGCAGATCTTTCTGGCCAATCTGCACCATGGCATCACCGATGGAAGCATCACCATGGGGGTGATATTTCATGGTATTACCAATAACATTTGCAGCCTTGTTGAAACGGCCGTCATCCATTTCTTTCAGCGAATGCAGTATTCTACGCTGAACAGGTTTTAGCCCATCGTTGATATGGGGTACCGCGCGGTCCAGGATCACATAAGAAGCATAATCGAGGAACCAGTTTTCGTAAAGGCCAGTAATAGGAATTACGGTATGCTTATTTTCTTCGTTTAATTGTGCTTCAGTTTCTTCACTCATCAAAAGGGGTTTAAATCCCGTAAAGATAAGGTTTTAAAAAAATATTATGATCGTTTTAATGTAGTTCTTACGAAGCACCAAGTAGCCTGTCTTCTACGAAAACAAAGGGTAAAAGGCTCTGAATCCCCTTAACTTTAAGGATTTCACCGCCAAGGCAATAGAAGAGCACTTCAATCGGAGATCCTTGTTTTTGTTCTACCTCCGCCATCACCTGCAAACACCCTCCACAAGAGGTAATTGGCCGGGTAATTTCGAAGCGGTCGGTCTTAGCCGTGATGGCCATGCTTTTCACAACGGCATTCGGGTGGCTGACGCCAATGGAGAACAGGGCAACACGCTCGGCGCACAAACCAGATGGGTAAGCAACGTTTTCCTGGTTGCTGCCAAGCACGATCTGCTCGTTGTCTAGCCTTATTGCAGTTCCCACCTTGAACGCTGAGTAAGGTGAATATGAAGTTTCTAGTGCCGCTATGGCTTGCTCACAGAGTTCGCGGTCTTGCGTTTCCAGCTCTTCGAGATGCTCGTAATGGGTATAGTTGATGTTAAAGTTTATTTCTTTCATAAAAGGCCTTCTGAAAATTTAAAGGGCTCGCAAGAACGGTAAAATTTAACACATTGCACTAAACAATTTGCAATATATTATGTAATAAGGTGTACAAAGCCTTGTGCCGTTGCTAATGGCATGATATTGGTTTATTTACAAGATTATCCACCAAACAAACCAAGCAATTGAATACATATTTACGCAAGAGTTTAAAAGTTATTCTTTGGGTCATCGCAAGCATCATCATGCTCGTCGTACTGGTGGCCTTGTCTTTGAACATCCCCGCTGTTCAAAACTTTGTTAAAGACAAAGCCATTACCTATTTAAAGAAGAAAACAAAGACCGAAGTCCGGCTGGAGAGCATTAAAATCGCTTTTCCTAAAGATGTCGTGCTGAACAAGTTTTACATGGAGGACCTGAATAAGGACACCTTGCTGTATGCGCAGCGACTTGCGGTAGACATCAGTTTATTGAAGCTGATCAACAACAAAGTTGAGATTAATAACATTGAACTGGAAAACATTCGTGCAAACGTGCACCGCATTGATCCGGACACCACTTTCAATTTTTCTTTTTTAATGGACGCCTTCATGTCTGAACAGGAGAAACCTGAAGAAGAAGTTCAAAAAGATACCACCTCAACGCTGAAATTTTCACTCGACAAAATCAGCCTGACGGACATTGGCGTAAAGTACCGCGATGATGTTGCGGGCAATGATGTGGTCTTTT
>JARKUW010000055.1 GCA_029851965.1 Bacteroidota bacterium
ACTTTTTTGCATGAACATGGAATTAAGATCAGCCGTACTAATGGGTAGATGGATGAGAAAGCCCCCAAGGCGTACAGCGATTACAACCGGAGACACTGCGAGGAGCTGATGACGAACTACGGTAAGATTGATGTGTTGTTTATTGATGGTGAGCCCAAGGATGTCGTTAAGGAAACCTGCTGGCGGCTTCAGCCGGATCTGCTGATCACCAGGGGGGCGATTAAGACACCCGAGCAAACCCTGCCCGGTGCAAAGATCACCCAGCCATGGCTCGCGCCGATCACGATGGGTACTGCCTGGCAGTATCAACCCACCAATGAGCGCTACAAATCTGGTAAAAAGCTGATCGAACTGCTGATTGAAGCCCGTGCCAAGGGTGGTTCATTGATGTTGAATGTAGGGCCGAAACCCAATGGAGAACTGCCTATTGAGCAGGAAGAACGGCTGCGGGAGCTGGCGCTCTGGAATTTCATCAACCAGGAAAGTATGGATAGCGTACGCAGTTGGGTGGTGAACAAGGAAGGCGACATCTGGTTTACGAAAAAAGGAAAACAGACGGTGTATGCATTTGTAACAGATGAATGGAGGGAAGGGGCGCGCAGGACATTCTTATTGCGTTCGGTGAAAGGTACAGGGGCGACTAAAGTCAGCGTTCTTGGTCAGAATAGTGAGATTCAGGAATACAAGCCGGATGCGGATGTCAGCTGTAAGTTCAAGCAAACTCCGCAGGGCCTGGAAGTTTCTGTAGTAAAAGCACAGCGGATTTACGATGATCACCGCTGGCCGAATCCGGTGGTCATAAAACTGGAAAATGTGGATCCTGTATTTCCGGAAGCTGTAGAAGTGCAAACCGGCACTTACGCGGTTGCGGATGCTGGCGTGAAGATGAATGGTAAGGTTCTGCAATATAAATCTGGCCAGGTACGCCGCGCGCGCTTTGAGTACCGTCCTTATGCCGGGCAGGTGGAAACGTTGTATGCTGCACCATGGGTAAAGACAGGCTGGGTGAATATCAATGCAGATGGCACATTTTCCATTGTACAAAAGGGACTGGGCAAGGGAAAACGTTACGAGTACAAAGCTATTGTTGAGCAGCAGCAGGTAGAAGTGGAGGCGGACAACAAAGTGATGAGTTTATAACAGATACGTCTAACGAAGAAGGCCTGGGTCATAGCGATCCAGGCCTTCTTCGTTTATGTTTTCTTTCTAATTTGGTTATCCTGGCGCAGTGTTAAGCCTGGCGCGTAAGTTCTTCTTTAAGCCGGTCTGCTACGATCTTCTCTTCGCCTTTAACCATGACGAATGTAGCGATCTGGATGCTGTTCTTTCCAGGGTTGATTTCGATGGATGGGTTTCCGTTTCGAAGATTCAATTGCAGCTGCTGCGTGGTTAATTTTATGATCTGCGGGTCCCAGCTCACCTCTAAGGTCGGAACATGGTTGGCGATTTCAGGAACAAATACACGGGTGGTTACCCCTTTGATGCCTTTGACTTTGTTGTCGATATGTGCGATCTGCGCTTCCCATTCTTTCCAGTCCTGATCGCCTGTGGCTAAAAATTTCTCCAAGGCTACATACAGGCCAAGGATTTCTTCTTTATTTACTTTGTGACCTCTGCCAATGGTGTTGGCACGGGGAGAAGCACTTAAACGTGCGGCGGCGATAAGATCTTTTTTCCCCATCAGAATACCCGAACTCTGCGGACCACGAAGGGCTTTGCCGCCGGAACAGCATACCAGGGAGAAGCCCATGTCATTGAATTTCCATAGGTTTTCTTTTGGCGGAACATCTGCAGCAATGTCGATCATCGTCGGAATGTTGTGCTTTTTTGCGACTTCCAGCCATTCTGCATGCTTTATCGGTCCTTCGTTGGTATTGCAGTTTAAGAAGTGCATCAGTGCTGTTTTCTCCGATATTGCGCGTTCCAGATGCTCCCGGTTTTCTACCCATACCAGCTTCACGCCGCAGTTTGTGAGGGCCTGTACGTACCCGATTTCATGGCCTTTCTGTATGATGACCTCGGTTTTCATGCCTGTACCTTCCAGGTTGGGGATCATTGCTGCTTTTTTCGCATCGAGACCGGATAGGACACCGGCAAGCCCCAGCATGATCGCGGAGAATGCACCTGAGGTAACCGTTGCAGCCTCAGCGTGTGTCCACTCGGCGATCTTTTGCCCGACCTTATCCTGAAGTTCGTCGATCATACAAAAGGATTTTGAGGTATTCCTGATGGTTTCCAGCACTTCATCCTGCATCAGTGAGCCTGTCATGAATGTAATTGTCCCGCGTGCATTGATGAAAGTACGCACGCCAAGTTCTTTAAATAGGTCCCGCTTTGCGGCACCTGAGGAAGGCAGCGTGTTGCCTTTGACGGATTCTGTAGCCAGTAGCCCACCAGCGAGGGGTAAAATCGTTAAGCCTTTAATGACGTCTCTACGCTTCATGTTTGTTGTATTGATGGTTTGATTGTAGTTGCTAATTTATCATATTGTTGATGGGCTGTGTGTAATATTACTGTTAATGAGTTCGAACCAGGGGAATGATCGTATTCCCGTCAGGTAAGTTTACCGCTATAAAATAAAAAAGCTTCAAACGCCTGGCGATTGGTTAGGTCGTCAGGCTTTTGAAGCTTTTTAGGATGCGCAGACTTTATTACCTGGTTGCGCCGGTGCCAGTGGCTGCACCACTTGCTCCAGGTGCACCAGTAGTGCCGGTCGCTCCGCTTGTACCGGTTGCTCCGCTTGTACCAAACGAACCAGTAGTGCCGGTTGAACCTGGGGTGCCTGAGGTTCCGCTTGTGCCTGAGGTACCAGTTGCTCCGGATGTTCCTGTTGCGCCCGAAGTTCCAGGTGTACCGGTTGTATTCGGCGTTCCGGAAGTTCCGGTTGTTCCGCTGCCAGTGGTTCCACTACCTACTGTACCTGTTCCGCTAGTGGTACCAGGTGTACCTATTGTACCGCTCTCTGTGCCTGTTGTACCAGGTGTGGTAGTCGATGTACCCGGCATAGTAGTGCTGGTGCCTGGGCTGGTTGTAGTTGTGCCCGGGCTAGTGGTGGTACCCTCTGTGGTTGTGCCAGAATGTTTTCCTTTTGATTTGGAAGGTGTTGTTTGTGCGACTGCACATGTTACGCTGAAAGCTGTTAGTAATACAGCTGTTGAAATCATTAGCTTTTTCATAATCTTAGATAATTAGTTATTGATTGGGGTAACTACAACTCATGAAGTAAACTGGTTTCAATAAATGTTCAAACACGTAGTTTTAACGGGGTAGGGTGTTTGTGGCAATAGAAAGCATCGGAATGGAGATCCAGTTCAGAATCCGGACAGAGATTTAGGTCTTTTTTTGATATTCCTGTTTATTTTTGTTATCCTGCCAAACACGCAAAATCAGAGAATGGAAATCAATAGCTCAATAAACAGTTTTAGCCGCTGGACCTATGAATATCTGGTAAAATGGGGGATCCCGAACCATATTGCCACCTATGTAAATTTGTTTGTTTTACTGTTTACGACAATAGCGCTTACCTACTTTTGCCATACCCTGGTGAAGCGCATTTTACGAACCGCGTTTATACGGGTGATGCGAAAAACAAGAATCAAATTTTTTCAGCACCTTCTAGAAAACCGTTTTTCTCACTATCTGGCACTTACGGCCTCTACACTTGTGCTGAGACTGGCTGTGCCCGTTGTATTTGCCGACTTCAAAGCGTTCATCAAACCAATTCATACGCTGACAGATATCTATTTTATACTGGTGCTGATGTGGGTACTGATGGCGCTGATCGTCTCCGCCGGAGATGCGCTTCGAACGCGTTCTTCCTTTAAACACAAGCCGATTGACAGTTATTTGCAAGTCATACGCATCATTTTATATGTATTTGCTGCCGTTGTAATTTTCTCGAACCTTACCGGGAAGTCGCCGATCGCATTTTTCACGGCAATGGGTGCGCTCTCTGCAATTCTTCTGTTGATGTTTAAAGATACCATCATGGGTTTTGTAGCAAGTATTCAGGTTACGTCGAATGATATGCTTCGAATTGGCGATTGGATAACTTTTCAGAAGTACGGTGCCGATGGTGCCGTTACGGAGATCAACCTCACCACGGTAAAGGTTCAGAATTTCGATAAGACCATCACCACTGTGCCCACCTATGCATTCATTTCTGATGCCTTTCAGAATTGGAGAGGGATGCAGGAAAGTGGCGGACGCAGAATTAAGCGGGCGATACACATTAAACAGTCAACAATCCGGTTCCTCAGCCCTGACGACGTAGCTAAATTCAGGAAGATCCAATCGCTGGCAAGTTATATCGATCACCGCCAGAAAGACATCAACAAGAACAATGAGCGGATAGGGGCGGATAAGACTTTATTAATTAACGGGCGGAATCTGACAAATGCGGGGCTTTTCCGAAAATATATCGAGGGCTATATTTCCGGTCATTCCGGTACGCATAGGCACATGACGATGATGGTCCGGCAGCTTGCACCTACGGCAAACGGGCTGCCCCTGGAGATTTATGCGTTTACAAGCACAACGAAGTGGGCTGAATATGAGCACATCATGGCAGATATTTTTGATCATCTACTCGCGTCAGCACCCTACTTTGACCTTCAAATTTATGAAATGGAGGGCTCTGGTGATACGAAGAAGCTGCACGTCATGAATGAGCAGGAGATATCTTAACTATCTCCGGCGGATGAACCCGGAGCCGGCGCCTTCATCTCCGTTTGAGCAAAAGCTATTGAATGTTTATATATTTACGAAAACTTGAATGTATAAATATGAACTTTACGTGTACCAAATTAATTCTTTTTACTTCTGCTGTCGTTTTGAATCTTTCTGCTCAGGCGCAGGATAATTTCGCTGGAGTCTTCGGGAAAATCAATGAAGACGTACAGGCGCATTCCAAAGCGTATGGAAATTTGAAAGCCGCAACTGAAACTATTGGCCACCGCTTAACTGGATCTCCAAACGGTATGAAAGCTGAGGAATATGCGTATACGCTCCTGAAATCCTACGGAATGGATGTCCGGTATCAGCCATTTGAGGTGGAGAGCTGGAACAGGATCAGCATGGATACAAAAATTGGTGCTGCGAACAACTTACAGAAGATAAACGCCGTTACACTGGCACACTCCCCCACAAAGGCCAATGTAAACGCAGAGCTGGTGGATATGGGCAATGGATTGGAAGCAGACTATCTTGCTGCACCGGAAAAGGTAAAAGGCAAGATCGCACTGGTCTATCTTGGCGTATTACCAGGGTCGCCGGCTGGCACAGAGACCTTGCACCGGTCGGAGAAAACAGCCATAGCGACCAAGTATGGTGCAGCCGGTATAATCATAATCAATGGGGTTAAGGGAGATGTGCTGCTTACCGGGACTGCTTCCGTGACCGGCAAGCTCATTCCCATTCCGGCCGTTTGTATCGGACTGGAAAATGGAATGAAGATCAAGGCAACGTTGAAATCAGAAAAACAATATGCGAGCATCAATATGACGAACTTTTCGGGCTTGATTAAAGCAAGGAATGTCATTGCAACGGTTAAAGGCAGTACGCTCCCGAACGAGAAGATCGTCGTTGGCGGACACCTGGACAGCTGGGACCTCGCTACCGGAGCTATTGACAATGGAATTGGTTCCTTTGCGATCATTGATATGGCACGCACTTTCAAACAGTTGGGCCTCAGCGGAAAACGCACGGTGGAATTCGTGCTGTTTATGGGAGAAGAGCAAGGGCTATTGGGCTCCAAGGCGTACATCCAGGAGGCCAGTCAGCAAAACAAGCTTTCGGAGCTGCGTTTCATGTTGAATTACGATATGAGTAATGATCCAAAAGGATTTTCTACCAGCCGCGAAGAGATGCGCGGACTGTTCACGTCCTGGGGTGCGGACATAAACAAGCTGGATACTGGATTTAAGAATCTATTTGTGGCCGGTGCCGGACTGCACAGTGACCATCAGCCTTTCATGCTGCAGGGCATTCCTACGGGAGGTGCCGCAGGTGGCAGGTTGCCCAACAATTCAGGACCTTTTTATCATTCAAATGGCGATTCCTTCAAACTTGTTGACGAGCAAGGGCTGAAAAACACGGTTCGGTACAGTGCAATGCTTACCTACGCATTGGCCAATACTGCGGAAATTCCGGTCAAAGTACAGACAGAAGAACAGTTGAAGTCGTTCTTGAAAGCGAACAACCTTGAAACGCCGCTTAAGATCGCAGGCGAATGGAGGTGGAAGGACTAAGCCTACATAAACTTCTTGTAGAACGCTGCTTTTGAGTCCCTGGCAGAAGTTATGGCTCCAAAAGCCTTCATCATTTTAATGTAATACCATGCAAGATCGACCTGATGTGGCTTAAAGCCACTTCTGGCGCTCTTGGGATAAAGATGGTGGTTGTTGTGCCACTCTCCGGCTACGATGCCCGGCCACGCCTGGTTGATGGACATATCGGCACGGTTGTGGTCTACGCCATCTTTTCGCTGATCTTTTCCTTTGCCATGCCCTTCATAGTTGAAGGTTCTGACGCCCACTGCCCAAAAGCCAGCGGCACCAAACAAGGTACAGGCAAGCGCATGTCCCCCGGCAAAATAGAATAACAGGTACCAGAAGCTCCAGTTCAGCACCCAGCTGAGGATGGCTCTTGAAGGATTTACGATCGAACCCCAATGCTGATACTGTGCGTAGGTATTGGGTTTTATGCCCGTATGCTTCATCAGCGCCGTAAGGCGGGAGTAGTCAGAGCTGCTCAGGTTCTTTGCAATGGGCTGATGGTTCACGTCTGCAAGGAAGCAATACAAAAATCCCGCGGAGGCGTTATAAGGATCGCCTGGCGTATCGGATTTCGCATGATGCACATGGTGGGACACCACATATATTTCCTCAGGGATGACGTTGATCGTCAGGTTTTGCGTGAACAGCCGCCAGAAATGGTTCTTAAAACGGTAAGCGCCGTGGGTGCAGTACCTGTGGTGCCATATCGTTCCATGGGTTCCCATGATGATCATGCTGTAGATGAAGGCTGCGACGAACATCCCGATACTGAAGAACTTAAAAAGAAAGAGAATGAAGAATGGGATCAGGCAGATAACCTTTAGCCAGCTGAAAAAGGGAAGCCAGTTCCTTCTGTCTTTGAAGATGTTTAATCGCGAGAAGAATTCCTGGAATATTTGTTTGGGACTTGGTTTGATAAGTTCCCCGGCTGAAGTTTTCCATCCGTAAGATGGTTCCTGCAGCACATAGTCAAGTAAAGGCAAATGTTTGTGTGTTAGGTATGGTGGGCGGTAAGGTACGTATAAGAAGTGGTATATGCGTATTGTGCCACTAATAAAGATTCTCAATATCATGTGGTTCTTTTCCTTTTTAGTTGTACCTTTGCAAACTTGTTTCCGTTGGGGCAAGTACCTGCTATTAAATACATTATGAAGAAGATCGTAGATTACAGAAAATTATTGGGTGTACAGAAGGATACCGAATTGAAAGAGTTAAAAACCATTTATCGGAATCTGATGAAAGACTGCCATCCTGATAAATTTCAAGACAACGAAGCGGAGAAAGTAGCAGCAGAACAAAAAAGTAAAGAGATAATCGAGGCTTACCATTTCCTGGTAAGCATTGCACCGGAAACACTTTCTTTATCTCTTGATGAGTATACACAAACGACGGCTACATGCGGAATCGCTGATTTCTCATGGGCAGGCCTGGTTTTAACCGTTCATTTTCTGGATGGAAGTGGTTATGAGTATTTTGAAGTTCCAAAGGCAGTATACGTTAAGCTGGTAAATGCAGATTCGCCGGGTCGCTTTGCGCGCAGACACATCTTCAATGCTTTTCCTTACAGAAACATCGTAAAACTGGCAACTGCATAATTTTTTCAGTTGTATATAATAAACCGATTTTATTGACGTCTTTATATGGAGAGCGTTAATTAGATTACGGGGATGTTGCGAAAGCGACATCCCCGTTTTTTATTTCTGGTTTTATTCCGGATTTAATAACTTACTTTTCTTTAACCTGGGTTGGTTTCTCTGCGTTTTGCTGGATGGAATCGTTTCCGGTTTCTACTTCCACCTGTCTGGTCGTCACCGCATAGTGGCTCGGATGGATGGGAGATCCATAGTTCACGGCATACGCCTTCGTAAATTCAGCGCCGTAGTACAGGATTAATGAGGAGTAGTAGGTCCACAGCAGGAGAACGACTAACGATCCGGCTGCGCCGAAGGTGCTGCCTACGTCGCTTGTACTGATGTAAAAGGAAATACCAAACTTCCCGATCATGAACAACACCCCGGTAACAACACACCCAAGCATCACGTCTTTCCATTTGATCTCTGCGTCTGGGAGTACCTTAAAGATCACACCGAATATGAATGAAATTACGGACAGGGTAATGAGCTGGTTGACGATGTAGAAGACTATTACGGATATGTCGCTGAAGCGGCGCATTAATGCATTGTTCAAACCATCTACGAGTGAAGTTACCGCAAGAGAAACCAGCAGTATAAATCCAAGACTGATGATCACAGAAAAGGATAAGAAACGATTTTGAAGCATCTTCAGCCATCCCCGTTTGGGTTTTGGTTTCAAGCCCCAGATCGTATTTATGGAGTCCTGGATTTCCCCAAAGACGGTTGTAGCACCGATAAGCAAGGTTACGGCACCGATGATTAACGCCACGGGACCCTTACCACTTATCGCGGCATTTTTAATAATATCCTGCAACTGGCCTGCAGTGTCCTTTCCCATAAAACCTTCAAGTTGTTGATAAACCTGACCTTCAATGGCTTCCCTGCCCAGGAAAATTCCACAAAGGGATATGATCAGGATCAACAATGGACCCATGGAGAATACGGTGTAGTAAGCCAGCGAGGCACTAAGCTTGGTTACTTTATCGTCTGAAAAGCCGGAGAAGGAGTCCTTAAGTACCTTCCATATTTTTTTGAAATCTGGTTTTTTCATCTGTGTTCGTTCTAGGTTTATCAAGCAGGCATATGCGCCAACCGACTGATTGTCCACCGGTATTCCCCGCCGCTTTTCGGCTGACGCCGATGCAGTGCGGCCATTTGCCAGCGGATTGTCTGTTTACTGGAACAGAAATCCTGCAATTTGGTTTCAAATAATTGGCAGTTTGAGAAATACCTGAGTAGGCATGTGGTAAGCTTTTTGTTGTGGTGTTAAGGAATTATACCTAAAAAGAAAAAATGTTATATTTACGATTGTAAATGAAAAACATCAATCAGAACATTAATGAGAAGAATATTTAATACCAATATAAATCATGCAACTTTAAACTTCGGACTGCTTGTTTTGCGTATCGCGATCGGATGTTTCATGCTGGTCCATGGATACCCTAAGCTGGAGATGCTGATGGCAGGCGGAGACATCCGGTTTGCCGACCCCATTGGAGTAGGGGTGATCCTCTCACTGATCATGGCAATTTTTGCTGAAGTTTTCTGCACTATTCTGGTGATCCTGGGGTTGGGAACAAGACTGGCAGTGATTCCCTTGATGATTACTATGCTGGTCGCAATCTTTATCGTGCATGTTCCCGATGGATTTCAGAAACAGGAACTGCCTGCACACTTTCTGTTGGTTTACTTCTTTTTACTCCTGGCCGGAAGTGGTAAATACAGCCTAGACCATTTTATCAGCACACGCCTGAACCGGAGATACAGAAGACGTTAAATGCGCCATTTCGCCGGTAAGGAATATTTATCCACTGTTGCGCAGCGGCAGGAAGGTATTTATCCTTTATTGATCCGACTTCAAGTGGAATTCAATAAGCTTTCCAATCTCTGTGATATCGAAATCAACAAAGGGAGGAGCAAAGTCGCCGGTACTCCACTGGCCTTTGCTGCCCATGAAGAATAAACAGTGCTCATTATCCTTGCGGATTTCAAAGGCATTCGGTTTGTCTTTCAGCGCTAGAACAGTATAAGTGGTATTTGCAGCTGTTGTAATTTCAAAGTTTTTCATGGTAGGTAAATCTAAGTATTTTTAAGTGGTGCAGGGACGGCTAATCTCTTTAATAAAGACCACTGACAATAATCAACGCTAAAATCGTTATAGTTGCATCCGGTTGGTTGTCTGAATCGAATAACCAAACCTGTACCTTTACGAAATATACACAGCAGAATAAAATAACGACACACCCGAATGAAAAAATTCTTAATAGGATGCCTTACTGCCCTGACACTGTTTGGCTGTGGAGTAAACAAGCAAGCACAGCAAATTAAGGCACTTGAAAAATGTACTTACAAAATACTTTCTGCAGAGAATCTGACCGTTGGTGGAACAGACATTAAAAATCTTGTTGATATGGACAACCTGAATCTGGCAAGTTTACCCGGGTTAGCCTTTGGCCTTCTGCGGAAAGACGTTCCGCTTCGCGGAAAGTTGAATCTGGAGATTACCAATCCAACAGGAAATGATGCCGCGGTTAATGAATTTGAATATAAGATTCTGATTAACAACCAGGAACTGGCAACTGGTTTCGTGAATCAAGCCGTGAATGTTGCCCGTGGCGCAACGACTGTCGTACCCGTTGATGTAAATCTGAATGCTTATAAGTTCATATCTAATAAAGAGGTTATGAACGACATTGGCAAATTCCTGCAAGCAGGTTCAGGTGGAACTGAACAGAAAGGACTGCTGACGCTTAAGATCAAACCAAGCATTAAGGTCGGAAGTACCCTGGTAAAATATCCCGGTTTCATCACGGTTGATAAAGAAATCAGTAGTAAAATTCTGTTGTAGAGCCACCGCTTGTAGCTGGATTTGTTACCCAAAGCGGCTGGCTTTTTCAAATGAATTGCTGATTTTTGATTAGATTCGAAAATCAACAACCATTATGATTGCCAGGAACTACCTTTTTTTTCTACTGACGTTACTTCCATTTTATTTAAAAGCGCAGAACGGCCTCAATGCTGCTGAGATTAAGCAGGGGCTTGAATCTTTAAATGTCTCGGGCAGTGTGCTGTATATCGCCGCGCACCCTGATGATGAAAACACACGTTTATTGGCGTACCTGGCCCGGGGAATGAAGGTCCGTACCGGATACCTTTCGTTAACCCGGGGTGACGGCGGACAGAATCTAATCGGAACGGAACAGGCAGATCTGCTGGGCGTAGTCCGCACACAGGAGCTGCTGGCTGCCCGGCGCGTTGATGGGGCAGAACAGTTTTTTACAAGAGCCAACGATTTCGGGTTTTCCAAGACCTCCGAAGAATGCCTGAAGATCTGGGGCCATCAAAAAATTCTTGGGGATGTTGTATGGGTGATCCGAAAGTTTCAACCCGACGTGATCATCACCCGTTTTCCCGAAGACGCCAGAGCAGGACATGGCGCACATGCGGCTTCAGGAATTCTTGCCCGTGAGGCTTTTGCTGCTGCCGCTGATCCCAAGCAATTTCCAGAACAACTTAAGTATGTTAAACCATGGACGACGAAGCGCATCGTGTGGAACACGTTCAATTTTGGCGGGAACAATACGACTGCTGAAGACCAGCTGAAGCTGGATGTAGGTACTTTCAATCCACTGCTCGGCGAAAGCTATGGTGAGATTGCTGCCGAAAGCAGGTCTAATCATAAGAGTCAGGGATTTGGATCTGCGAAACAACGTGGAACAAGCTTTGAATATTTTTCACCCGTGGCCGGTGAGGCCGCTGCCAAAGACCTGTTTGAAGGAATAGACTTTTCCTTAAGCCGCTTCGCTGGAATGTCTGCAGTGCAAAAACTCGTTCAGGAAATCAATGCCGAATATCAGGTGGCCGACCCTTCGAAGTCACTGCCGAAGTTATTGAACCTGAAAAAGGTCATAAGTGGCCATCCTTTTAAGACCCAACTGCTTGATCAGCTGATCCTGGCCTGCGCAGGCATCTGGGTAGAGACGTCTGTTCCTGCCCCGGCTTATGCAATCACGGATTCCATCCCCGTCCGCACACAGGCAATTTCAAGAGTGAAAGCAGGTACTCCTTTCAAGATCTTCCTTGAAACGGCGAATGGCGGCAAAAAACTGCAACTTATTCCGGACCAGCCCCTAAGTTTTGAACAAATCATCCCAGCCAGCGCTATCGGGTTAACCCAACCATACTGGCTGGAAAAGAAACACGGCATTGGTGCATATGAAGTAGAATCACTGGATTGGCTGGGCAATCCCGAGAATACGTATCCATCTGTAAAACCTTCCAGGATTTACATCAACGACCAACTTGTCGAAATGACCTTGCCTTTGGTTTACAAGTTTACCGATCCGGCAAGGGGCGAAATATACCAACCTTTAGTTGTCGCTCCACCAATCACGGCCACACCCGGAGAAACAGCTTACGTGTTTACTGCAAATGTACCAAAGAAGATTATGGTTACCTTAAACAGCTTCAGTGCAAATGCACGCGGAACACTGATCCCCAAAGTTCCCGAGGGTTGGAAGGTTTCACCTGAGAAGATTGCGGTAGAATTCACCGGCAAAGGCGAGGTGCGCGAGGCGGAGCTTACGGTTACCCCGGGTAACGCCACAGGAGGGACGATATCCCTGGCTGTTGAGGTAAATGGCCGTGTTTACGACAAGGGCTACCATGCCATCAACTACAATCACATTCCGCTGCAAACATTGTTTCCCTTTGCGGAATCCAGGGTGGAGAAGGTTGACCTGAAACTTGCAGGCCGCCGGATTGGCTACATTCCCGGTGCCGGAGACCTTATCCCGCAGTCGCTTCGCGAAATCGGATATGAAGTAACCATATTAAACCTTAATCAGGTTCTTCATGCAGACTTGTCCCGATTTGATGCCATCGTGACTGGCGTACGTTTGTACAATATCAATGATCAGGCGGCAACCATGCAGCCCAGGTTGATGGACTATGTGAAGAATGGCGGTACATTGCTGGTACAATACAATGTAAATTTACCCTTGAAGATAAACAACCTTGGTCCATATCCCTTTAAGCTCACCAGAGACCGTGTGACGGAAGAAGATGCACAGGTGAGGTTCTTAAATCCGCAACACCCCGTGCTGAACTATCCCAACAGGATCACTGCTGCTGATTTTCAAGGCTGGGTACAGGAGCGGGGAATCTACTTCGCTTCCGATCCGGACCAGCGGTATACATCCTTGCTAAGCATGCATGACGCGGGCGAGCAAGCTAAAGACGGATCGTTGATCATCGCTGACTACGGGAAGGGAAAGTACATTTATACTGGACTGGTGTTCTTCAGGGAGCTACCGGCCGGTGTGCCCGGTGCTTACCGCTTGTTTGTGAATCTAATCTCTGCCGGAAGCCAGAAGTAAAATAATCGTCCAGAAAACAGAAAATGAAAGACAATAAGGCCGGAGAAGATCTACCACCATTTGTGAAAACCTGGAGTCAGTTCTACAGATTGCTGGTGGTATGGCTCATTGTGCTTATTTTTCTTTTATATCTGTTTACAAACTATTTTGAATGAGTAATATAGATTGGTTTGTATTGATCTTAACGCTCCTGGTGATCGTGTGCTATGGCGTTTACAAGAGCAGAGGCTCACAAGATATCGACGGCTTCCTGCTCGGTAACCAGTCGTTGCCATGGTACACGGTTTGTCTCTCTGTGATGGCTACTCAGGCGAGTGCGATAACGTTCTTATCGGCACCAGGTCTGGCTTTTTCTTCCGGAATGAGTTTCGTTCAGTTCTACTTCGGCCTTCCTTTGGCGATGATTGTACTCTGCATTACCTTCGTTCCAATTTTCCACCGCTTAAAGGTGTATACGGCCTATGAATACCTGGAGCAACGCTTTGACCTGAAAACAAGGGTCCTGACCGCGGGTTTATTCTTGATTCAGCGCGGGCTTTCCACCGGAATTACCATCTATGCCCCCTCTATCATCCTGTCTACCATCCTCAACATCAATAGTACCTACACAACCCTCTTCATTGGGTCTTTGGTTGTCTTTTACACCGTTTATGGAGGAACAAAGGCCGTATCCTATACCCAGGTGCTCCAGATGAGCATCATCTTTTGCGGGTTGTTTGCAGCAGGCATTGTGGTCGTGCAGTTGCTGCCAGCGGAGATTGGCTTTGTGAAAGCCATTGGTATCGCCGGAAAGATGGGGCGGACAAACGCCATAAATTTTGAGTTCGACTGGAACAACCAGTATACATTGTGGAGTGGACTGATCGGCGGTTTTTTTCTGCAGCTTTCTTATTTCGGCACCGATCAAAGCCAGGTTGGCCGCTATTTAACCGGCTCGTCCATTGCACAGAGCAGGTTGGGTTTGCTGATGAACGGTCTTGTGAAGATTCCAATGCAGTTCCTTATTCTCCTGATCGGTGTACTGGTCTTTACCTTTTATCAATATACCAGGCCGCCTGTTTTTTTTAACCAGTTTGAGTTGAACAAGCTGCAGAAGAGTCCCTATCAACCCCAGCTCGATTCGATCAACCGGCAGTACAATGTCGTTTTCGAGCACAAGCAAGAAGCGCTTGCTAAACTCAATACGGCTATTGATGCGGACGACGAAACCGCAATACATCAGCAGCGGAATGCGTTAATGTCGGTAGATGCTCAGGAAAAAACTCTTCGGAAGAATACCACGGAGCTGATGCTCAAGAATGATCCAAATGCAGACATCAACGACAACAATTATATATTTCTGAGCTTCGTCACCCGGTATCTTCCACAAGGACTTATCGGATTGCTGATCGCAATCATATTCCTGGCTTCCATGGGCTCAACGGCCAGTGCGTTGAATTCTCTTGCTTCCACAACCGTAATCGACGTCTATAAAAGGCTGATCAACAGCAATGCGTCCGAAAAACAGTATCTTTTTGCCTCGCGCTGTGCAACGATCATCTGGGGCCTGATCTGCATTGGAATGGCCTTGTATGCAAGCAAAATTGGCAATTTAATTGAGGCGGTCAATATCTTAGGCTCTTATGTTTATGGTACCGTGCTCGGCGTCTTCCTGGTTGCATTTTACTTGAAGCAGGTGGACGGAAGATCGGTTTTCATTGCAGCAATTGCCGCAGAAGCGATTGTTTGCATTTGCGGATTTCTCGATGTGGTCGCTTATTTATGGCTTAACGTCATCGGCTGTTTGCTTGTTGTACTCCTGGGGCTGATTGTACAGCGTTTTGCCGGGAAAGCGCCGGCACCACTGATTAAATGATGGATGTAACCTCTTATAATATAACAATCATGATTAGAAAATTGAAGACAGTGATCTCGCTGCTACTGCTCTCGACGAGCGCCTTCGCCCAACAAGAAGCGGCTTTAGCATCCCAGAGCTTCTCTGTGAAGCAGATAGACAGGGAGCTCAGTGCTGCTGCCGGACAATACCGGTTACTGTCCAAAAATATCACAGCCAACCAGTTTCCAAAAGCCTATTTTCCTGCAAATGATTCACTCGCCACAAGCAATTCGGAATGGTGGTGCAGTGGTTTTTATCCGGGCACACTGTTCTATTTATATGAGCAAACGAAGGATAAAGCGTTACGTAAAACCGCCGAAAATAAACTAAAGGAGCTGGAAAAAGAGCAGTACAATACAGGAACTCACGATCTTGGGTTTATGATGTATTGTAGTTTTGGCAATGCCAACAGGCTTCACCCGAATGATGCATACAAGCAAATACTCATCAACAGTGCAAAATCGCTCTCGACCCGGTTCGACCCAAAAGTAGGACTAATTAAGTCCTGGAATTCCAATAATCCGTCTGAGTATACGGTCATCATAGACAACATGATGAACCTGGAACTGCTTTTCTGGGCAACACGCGTGACCGGAGATTCCAGTTTCTATAAGGTTGCAGTCACGCATGCAGACAACACCATTAAACACCATTTCAGGCCAGACAACAGTTCCTACCATCTGGTTGTTTACGATGCAAACACAGGTGCCGTGAAACAGAAGAAAACTGCTCAGGGTTATGCGGACGAATCCGCCTGGGCACGCGGACAGGCCTGGGGTCTTTACGGATATACCTTAATGTACAGGGAAACACACAATAAAAAATATCTGGATCAGGCCAGGAAGATCTCCAGCTTCATCCTTAACCATCCCAATTTGCCAAAAGACCTCATCCCATACTGGGATTTCAATGCGCCCGATATTCCGAAGGCTCCCCGTGATGCTTCTGCTGCCGCAATCGCAGCGTCTGCCTGGATAGAACTGGCTGGATATGTAGATCGGGCAGAGCGCAGTAAATACCTGAATGCCTCAAACCAAATCCTTCATGCGCTATCGTCACCACAGTACAAGGCTGCTCCGGGAAGTAATGGGGGCTTCATCCTGAAACATAGCGTTGGCCACCTGCCGGCAAAGTCGGAAGTTGATGTCGCCATATCCTATGCAGACTATTATTATGTAGAGGCACTGCTTCGCCTAAAGCAATTGTCCAGGGCAAAGCAATAAATCTCCACTCAAAATTGAAAACCAGTGCACATCTCCATAGATTGGCCTCCGTATGCCGGAGAAGCCTTGCGTTTATGGCTTAGTTCTTGATTATAACCGAATAAATAAATAAAAGATAAAACGATCAGTCATAAATGGATTTTCTGCATACAATTCTAGGCGACGACATACAAGCGGGTTTACTGATCATACTTAATCTTATTGTCATCGAGAGCTTGCTTTCGGTAGATAATGCTGCGGTGCTCGCTACAATGGTGATGGACCTTCCGAAATCACAGCGGGAGAAGGCACTTAAATATGGTATCATCGGGGCCTATGTTTTTCGCGGTATATGCCTGTTCCTCGCCGCCTGGCTGGTCACAATATGGTGGTTGAAACCTATAGGCGGCCTTTACTTGCTGTACCTGGCCATACACTTCTTCATAAAAAAGCAATCAAAAAAGAAAGCGCCCGTTGTTGTAGAGAAGATCGACAAGAAGAAAAACTGGTTTTACCGATACACCGTGGGGCTTGTCGGGAACTTCTGGGCTACCGTTGCGCTTGTGGAGTTGATGGATCTCGCATTTTCAATCGATAACGTGTTTGCCGCTGTCGCATTTACCGATCACATTTATCTTATCTATATCGGTGTCTTTATCGGCATCCTGGCCATGCGGTTTGTTGCGCAGGGCTTCGTTAAGCTGATGGAAAAGTTTACATTTCTGGAGACTGCCGCATTTACCGTCATTGGCGTACTTGGCCTGAAGCTAACCGCCTCCTTCCTCACGCACTTCTTTCCGGAAGCCGCCATCTCGAAGTTTCTCGACGGTGAACATGCCGACCTGTTCGTATCCATACTCACGGTCGCCATCTTTCTGGTCCCCATAATTTCTTCCATGCTGTTTAATTATCCCAAGCACTCACCCGGGCATAAGGACACCGCCAACAACTAACAATCAACCTCTTGTATGCAGGCTAAACAAACGTATGCAAGAGCATTATTCACGTCTTAATCAACTATGAGAACATTCAATCTTAATTTTAACCGCTCCTTTATTTATCTGCTCTTATCCCTGACGACTGTCGCAGTTCTACAGTCCTGCGGAAATAAGAACCGTTCAGACATCTCCAAAGTATTGTACGCGGAGACCAGTAATAAAGCATTCAAAAAACTAAACAGCGATACCTTCGCTGTCGTACTTAAAAAGACGCTTGAGGCAAAACGCAGCACGCTGAGCAATCCAAACCTGATCACTGCCTTTTATGAGCGAAACAACTATGAGCCTGCACTCGTGCTGCAGCACCTGCCAAAGGGCCAGTTAAAGATCATCCCTGAATATCTTGCCAAAGCCAATACCCATGGTCTTGACCCTGAATTCTTTCAGTACACCGCGCTAAATACGTCGGTTGGCAAGTTTTACGACAAGAAAGCGATCAAGAGTCAGGAGGAAGCCTACCAGGAACTCGCCAATCTCGAAATAATGACAGCAAATGCGCTGATCAACTACGGTAATGCACTTGAGTTCGGTGTCATCAGCCCAAGGAAGATCTACGCCAGGTACTATACCGAAACAAAACGGCCGGACAGCACCAGTATGCAGCGTATTTTAGGTGTAAAGGAACTGAAATCATTTCTGGATAGTATCCAGCCAAAGGACCCTCAATATCTTGCCTTGCAAAAGGCGCTTATGGGGAATTTCAAAGACCCGAAGATGACTCAGGAAGAAACCCAGCGTGTACTTACAGTAAACCTGGAACGTTTGCGGTGGAAGAATAAACCTGCCGGTGATAAATATGTGCTTGTAAATATTGCCGACTACCGCCTGGACGTGATTGATCACGGAATGTCTGTGTTGAATATGAAAGTCGTTGTTGGAGAGGGGAGAAATACAGATTTTACCGACAACCTAAAGGAATATGACGAAAATTATCTGAAAAAGGACCGACCTTTTACCAGGGAAACACCACAGCTAAACAGCATGATTCACAGCGCGCAGGTTAACCCAGTTTGGAACATACCACAAAGCATTGCGACGAACGAGATCACCAAACAGGCTGCAGAGGACCCGTACTACCTTTCCAATCACAATATTGATGTCTATAAAGACGGAAAAATCATCGAGAATCCGGAAACGATCGACTGGACTCAGGGCAACCCCGGGAAGGAATATGCGTTTAAGCAACGCCCTGGCGACGACAATGCACTCGGACAAATTAAGTTTTTGTTCAACAATCAAAGCAGCGTTTACCTGCATGATACCCCGGCCAAAGCAGCCTTTAACCGTGCGGAACGTGCACTAAGTCATGGATGTGTGCGGGTAGAAAAGCCACTGGATCTGGCGTATCAGCTTTTTGGTGATGGTGCTAAATACGAGCTGATCAAAAAGAACATTGCAAATCCGAATCCAGAGGCGACAACATTGAGCCTGCCGAAACAGGTGCCGGTATATTTAACGTATTTCACCGCCTGGGCAGATGAGAATGGAACACTTCAGTTCCGTAAAGATGTTTACGGGTTAGACATTGTACTATATACCTACCTCAAGCGACTTGGTGGGCGCTAGTTGCGCGCTTTCCACCCCGATGCTATCTGATAGCGCAGCGAAGCTTGATGCAACATGCGTATCCAGATACCTGGAAGTATAATTCCGATCAGTACCGTTGATAAACAATACTGTTTTACCTTCAATGGTACTGATCAATTTATCCGAATACTCAGGCGCTACAGCAGGGCATCCCTGACTCCGTCCAAGACGGCCTAAAGCGTTGATCGTTCCCTGACCAACATATGATGCGCCGTGTACAACAATCGCGCGCTCACGTGCATTGCTGTTGTATCCCGCGTCCATCCCGTCCAGTCTTAAAGAACGTCCATGCTTTCCGTAATAAACTTCGCCAGTCACATAAAAGCCAATGCTGCTTTGATTGGATGAGTTTATGTTGGAGAAACGTGTCGCCTTATCATCGCCGGTATTTTTTCCATGGGCAACCCAGGTGTTCAGAATCACTTTCTTCTTATCCAGGTCAATAACCCACAAACGTTTGCTCGTACTCGCCTGGTCCATATCTGCAATGCTGATAACAGATTTGACGTTGCTCAGCTTTCCTGAGTTTTTTAGGTTATAATAGCCTGTAACCGCTTTTTCGAAAACTGCTGAATTCAGACCAGAACCAACAAGGTTAATCTCGTGATAAAGTTCCTGAACGTATTGGTTGTATAAAGTTTCTTCTGAAATGGGATGAGCTATTGCAGTGGTTGTTGCGTGCTGCGCCGCTGGCGATTCTTTCGTTGATGTCCAGCTTATGGTAAAAAGAGAAATGGCGACTAAAAGGGTACCTGCTCCTGTTAAAATGTATTTTCTCATAGTATTTGGTTTAGTTGCTATGGGTATTGATACGAAATTGTGTAGGTAAGGTTAGCGTCAAATAGATCCGGTTTGAAAGGTTTATAATTGGTTGTGGTTGATTGCTCTTGGTAATACAAATGTAAGCAATGATTATTAAGGATTCAAATTACCAGGATTCCTTTACGGTTAGATGACTTTCTTAGAATGGATCTAAATAGCTTAGCGCTGAGGAGCAAAAATTGCTAAAGAAATAGCAGGGGTGTTGGAATTACACCCGGATAGGATAGTTGCAAACGTCAAACATGACGAATTGTTGTTCAGTAAAGCAGTTATAATGTATGATTTTAAATGCACTTTAGTTTACTTGTGTAGCTGTAATGGTGCTTTTTTTCAGGCTATCCACAGTAACCCTGATGATTTTAAGTGTTTCTTTGGGGCTTGAAATTGGAACAAAGATCTTTTTCTCAGCAACCTGTTCTATTTCTGGTGCTTTGGAGTCTTTCGACGCCGAAAAGATGAATGGAAATGCGGCAATAATTGCTGCGTACGTAAATTGCTTTAAATGTGGCAAAGTTTTCATAGTTCAAAGGTTTAACAGCTTAAACCAATTTGAATGCCAAATTTTAATTTCGCACGAAATCACAGCAGTTCTTTTGCATTAATTTTAGCCCCGAAAGGAAATGATAACTTACTAATCTATTGGGAATTAAAATATTTGCTGAAAGTTGTTGATGAGCAACATTCTGATTTTGCGCAGCAACCCTAGGAATGGCTATTTTACGTATATGGTTTTGATGTTCACAAACTCATGAATTCCAAAAAGACCAAGTTCCCTGCCGTATCCGGATTGATTGATCCCCCCAAACGGTAGCCTTGGATCCGACTTCACCAGTGAATTTACAAAGGAGCAACCCGCCTGAAGCTCGAACTTTGCAATACGCTCGCCTTCTTCGATGTTACGTGTGAAT
>JARKUW010000074.1 GCA_029851965.1 Bacteroidota bacterium
GTAGATGCCCACCTCGGCACTGCCAACGGTCTTTAGCATCACCTGGTCAATTTTCATATAGATGGAGACCATCACGGCAGACAGGATGAGAGGGAACGACTGACGCAGCAGCGATACTGCGCGGTTGCGGTTGAAAGTCCAGCTCCGTATACGCAAGCCCCTCTTTTGATACATCCAGACCAGACCTGCTGCCAGGATAAAACCGTCGAATGCCAACGCGACGGCAAAATAGATGACAGGGAGGCCGAGAACGACCAGGAGTACCTTTACCGCTGCGGAAAGCAGTACGCAAATATTCTGCACCTTTACCACATACCTGGAGGCGACCTGCGACTGGAAGTAGGAGTCAATTACGTTAAAGGATTTGAAAAAGGAAGCGAAAGCAAGGAAGAAGACGATCCAGGTTAGGGAACGGTCCTGATTTCCGGAGAAATGATGGAAAACAACATAGATCAGTACGGATAGCGGGATGAGCAGCAGATTTACGCCGATGCGCATGAGCAGGGAGGTCCCAAGGATCTCTTCCTTCTTCTCCGGCTCCTGAATAATTTCCCGGATGATGAAGCTGTCAAGTCCGAGTGTACCTACGGCAGCAATGATGGCAGTAAGCGCGTCTGCAAAGCTCAGGTCTCCAAAAGAAATTGCACCCAGATAGTTTGCGATCATCAGATTGACAACCATGCTCAGAATCTTTCCGAACATCAGCCATCCGGTGTTCTTGAAATATTTGCTGAATGCTTCTTCGTCAAAGCCTTTAATCCCGGGAATCTTCATTGCCGCAAAGATGTGAAATTAAAAGCTCTTGTCAATCCGGTCGAGTTGTTTCAGGTGATGTTTGAGGTGGATCTCTGTAAACCGCAGCCACTGTGCAGCATTGAAAAATCCCAGTCGTGGGTGCCGTGTTTTGACATTGGGGTTCGCCTGGGATACCTTTGTTTCGTAGGGTTTCAGCTGATTCAGGAAGGTGTCAATCATAGCCGATGCCTGTGCTCTGGAGATTTTTTTGACCCGTGGTGCGAGCGACTTGGGTACTTTGAATTTCATTGCAGGCGGGAAGCGTCCGAAGTACAGGATCAATCGGGAGATCCAGTGGGTTTTTCTGCTTTTACCATCACCTGAAAGGCACTTATCCAGCTCCATGAGGCTGAGAATACTCAGGTCAAATATATGCTGGTAAACTTCGCTATAAGACCAGCTACCATCTTCATTGCCTTGCTGGAACTTCGAATCATTAATGGATTCAAGCCGTAACTTATAGGTTTGGACAACCTGTTGGATGGAAGAGAAAACCTTTGCTGTGTTCATTGTATCCGTTTTATGGCGATTATAGGCTTAGCTTACCTGTTAAAACAATGCGATCAGCTCTTCCAGGTGCACAATCTGATGTGGAACATCGGCTGGCTGCTCTTTGTTCAAAGGATTGAAGAAAATAGCCCGCATACCGAAATTCTGAGCGCCATAAATATCAGCCTCCAGGCTATCGCCGATCATAATGCTTTCCTGCTTAGCTGCCTGTGCCTTGTTCAATGCATATTCAAAAACAGCCTTATCGGGCTTATTGACACCTACATCCTCAGAGATAATCACATTGGTGAAATAGGGGTTAAGACCCGAGAGATCCATCTTTGTTAATGTCGTCTCCTTAAAACCATTGGAAATGATGTGCAGCGTATATTTCTCTTTAAGGTAAGACAATACTTTCTGTGCGCCTTCAAAGAGGTTCGTTTTGGTAGGACTGATCCGTACATAATCCTCCTCAAACTGTCGGGGTATTCTTCCCGGCTCCACGCCGAGCTCTAGGAAGGTTCTGTTGAATCTTTCTGCACGAAGCATCTCCTTACTGATTAAGCCAAGGTGGTATTGGGCCCATAGGGAATGGTTGTTTTCGGTATATCTAGCGATGAAGTCGGAACAGGAAATCAGTCCCAGTTCCCGCAGGCGATACACCCCGTACAGTTCGTACAGGGTTTCCTCCGCATTTCTGTCGAAATCCCAGATGGTATGGTCTAAGTCGAAGAAGATGTGTTTGATCATTTTATAGTTTAGTGCCGTAAGCCAGGTCACCGGCGTCGCCGAGGCCTGGTACAATGTAGGATTTGCTGGTCATTTCTTCATCGATGGCGCCAATCCAAAGTTTCGCCTGCGGAAGGTTAGCCTGCACATACCTGACACCCTCTGTACTGGCAATTGCAGAAACAATATGAAGGTCTTTAATTTTAAAACGGGCAATCAGTTCTTTGCAGCATGCAATCATACTTAGTCCGGTAGCGAGCATGGGATCCGTCATGATCAGGGTTTTCCCTGTGAGATCAGGGGTTGAGATGTATTCAATTTCAATGATGAAGGTTCCGCTGCTGTGCACTTTGCGAAAAGCGGTGACAAAAGTGGATTCTGCACGATCGAATACATTGAGCACCCCGGCATGGAGCGGTAGCCCCGCACGTAAGATGGTACCGATAACGGGCTGGCTGACCAAAGCTTTAGTAGGTGCAATGCCAAGCGGTGTTTGTGTCTCGCAATCTTTGTAATTTAAGGTCTTACTTATTTCATAAGCAAAGAATTCACCAACGCGTTCCAGGTTCTTGCGGAAGCGCATGGCGTCCTTCTGAACATCGATATCACGCAGTTCTGCGATATAGATATTGGCTATAGAATTGGATTTACTTAAGTTGAAGATCATGTGCTAAAGGTAAGAAATTGCCCAACATTTCTCTGTAAAGCTTTCTTCCAAACTTTCCCTTCTCGGCATTGTCCAGATTGTCCTGGTGCCATAGCATGTAGAAATTTCCTTCAAGGAGCTTAACAGTATCGAACAGGTTTTTCCATTGTGCAAGCATTTGTGTACTGTTCATGTATCTGTCCAGTTTGAAGCTCATGTCATTTACCGCGATTGGATACAAAATAAGGTGTGTGTTTTTCTCCAGCTGGAGGTCGTACCAGTGGAAAGGGGTGCAGGTGCCAGCCCGGAAGCCCGGGGTTTTCGGGTAGCCCATGCGGAAGTCGTTATTTACCCCTGCATTTATAGACTTGAGGCAACTCTCGGGTAAGCGCATCTCACCTTCACATGCGTTAGCCGTATCTCTGGGATTGTTGAAATAGAACTGGGCGCTGGTGCCATATGGACGTTGCAGGGTTTCAATGAAGTTCTTAATTTCCGTTTGTCTGAATTCCCTGCCGTCTTTGGAGGTGAGTTTGGTTCTTATGGTACCAAACACCCTGGATGCGATTTGTATCAGCCGGTGAGACTGGCCTCTTTGATCAGGAACCATGCAAATAATGCTTTGGAAGGAGAATGTTTTTTTAAAGAACAACAGTTTTGGAAACCGTTTTATTAAGATGTTTTTCAGGATCAATGCCCATGCATCGATAACCGGGATCTCCAGTAACTTCAGCTTATGCTGCAAGCTTTGATCAGCAGAGAACGAGCAGTTGTCGTTCCGGTTGAACGGCAGGTATTCTTCATATCTGCTTACAAAGTAGAAGGAGGCGGCAAATATGTCAAAAGGGAGGGTGCTTCCCTCAACGGCAAAAGGAACAATGGTGTCGCCAAATGCCGTTGTCTTTATTGTTGGGGGTACGATGGTATGCGACAGCAGCAGGTCTGAATTTTTGAAGAACATCTCGTTCCCAACCGGGTGATCTGCATAGCTGATCTTGGGGATGTCTGCCAGTCTGAATTCTTCCAGATTGGAGCTGAAGCCAACCTGGGTTTTCATCACGTCATTGAAAATAAAGTTAAATATATACTTTATCCGGGGGGTAAGCAGCGGTACATATACGAGTAACTTCATGGAAATAAAATTATGATATTCTGCCCATATATCCATACGGCAAGATTTCTTATCTTTGATTTGCAGTGGATCAGGCTGCCGAAACCATCAAAGGCCTCGCATTGTTGACATATAGAACAATACTTACCACTGAAAACCCTTAAACATACGGATGAAGTTTCAACTCGTTTCCAACTATAAACCAACCGGAGATCAGCCAAATGCGATTAAGCAGCTGGTGCAAGGTGTTAATGCCAATGAACATTACCAAACGCTGCTTGGTGTAACCGGCTCTGGTAAGACATTTACCATTGCCAATGTTATTGAACAAACACAAAAGCCAACGTTGATCTTAAGTCACAACAAAACCCTGGCTGCACAGCTCTATGGGGAATTTAAGCAGTTCTTCCCCGAAAATGCGGTCAACTATTTTGTGTCCTATTACGACTACTACCAGCCTGAGGCTTATATGCCCAGCAGCAATACATATATCGAAAAAGATCTGAGCATCAATGAGGAGATCGAAAAGCTGCGCCTGCGGACAACCTCTGCGCTGATGTCCGGACGGCGGGATGTAATTGTCGTTTCGTCCATTTCCTGTATTTATGGTATGGGAAATCCAGAGGATTTTTCCCGTTCTGTTTTCCGCTTTGCTGTGGGAACACGTATTTCCAGGAACTCTTTCCTGCACAGTTTGGTGGAAATTCTTTATGCGCGTACAATTAACGATTTCAAGCGCGGAACATTCCGGGTCAAAGGCGATACTGTAGATGTTTTTCCTGCATATCTGGATAACGCATATCGCATATCGTTCTTCGGTGATGACATTGAGGAGTTAAGTGTAATTGATCCGGTTTCCGGGAAGACATTGGAGAAGCTGGAAGATATGGCTATTTACCCTGCAAATCTTTTTGTGACCCCAAAAGACCGCTTCAATTCTTCCATTTGGGGGATACAGGAGGAACTGGAAATCCGTAAAAACCAGTTGCTTGGCGACAGGCAGCTGCTGGAGGCGAAACGTTTGGAAGAGCGGGTGAACTTCGATATTGAAATGATGAAGGAACTTGGTTATTGTTCCGGAATTGAGAATTACTCGCGCTTCTTTGACGGGCGATCTCCCGGTATGCGGCCTTTCTGTTTGCTGGATTACTTCCCGGACGATTACCTGATGGTTATTGATGAGAGCCATGTGACCGTGCCGCAGATCCGTGCGATGTATGGCGGAGACCGGTCGCGAAAAATGTCGCTCGTCGAATATGGCTTCCGGCTACCTTCGGCGTTAGACAACCGTCCTCTGAATTTCGATGAGTTTGAACGCCTGGCTCCGCAGACGATTTATGTAAGTGCGACACCTGCTGATTATGAGCTGGAGAAGTCGGAGGGGATTGTTGCTGAACAGGTCATCCGGCCAACCGGCTTGCTGGATCCTTTGATTGAGGTACGGCCAGCGATCAACCAGGTGGATGACCTGCTGGATGAAATTGACAAGACCATTAAGATGGGCGACCGTGTTCTGGTTACAACGCTGACGAAGCGAATGGCCGAGGAGCTGAGCAAGTATATGGACCGGCTGAACATCAAGTGCAGGTATATCCACTCGGAAGTGAAGACGTTGGAACGTGTAGAAATTCTGAGGGGCCTACGGCTTGGAGAATTCGATGTGCTGATTGGAATTAACCTTTTAAGGGAGGGACTTGATCTTCCTGAAGTATCGTTTGTGGCGATTCTGGACGCCGATAAGGAAGGGTTTTTAAGGTCTGAGCGTTCCTTGATCCAAACCATAGGCCGCGCTGCCCGGAACGATAGAGGACGGGTAATTTTGTATGCCGATAAGATCACCGAGTCGATGGAAAAGACAATGGACGAGACAAACCGGCGCCGCGAGCGTCAGATCGCGTACAATCTGGAACATGGAATTGTGCCGCAGACGGTTGGCAAAAGCCGCGAAGCGATTATAGAGCAGACATCGGTTTTAGACTTTTCTGATCATACGGCAAATAGCAAGGCGTATGTTGAAGTGGATGAAGTCAGTTTGGCTGCGGATCCCGTTGTGCAGTACATGAGTAAGGCGGAAATGCAAAAGTCAATTGATAAGACGAAAAAGGAAATGGCTAAGGCAGCTAAAGAGATGGATTTCCTTTTGGCCGCAAGGTTAAGGGATGAAATGTTTGCAATGGAAAAAATATTTGAGGAGCGGTTTTCTAAGTAATATGGACGGAAAAAACAGAAGCGATATCTACCCTGGATTGTTGGTAGATATCATATTGAAAAAAGATCAGCGTACAGGTAAACTGACCAGAGGGGTTGTCGCAAATCTGTTGACATCAGCAAGTTACCATTCGAGAGGCATTAAGGTGCGCCTGGAAGACGGACAAGTGGGCCGCGTAGCTGAAGTTATTGAGGAAGACTAACCTGGTTTGCTTTTTGAGTATGTAATTGTTCTGCAATAATGTTACTATTGCTGTATCATTCCGTCTCTAAAAGCGTCTATATTTGTATAATTTAAACGATAACATGGGAATAATAAAATTCATATTCATAACAATAATGATCTTTTGGATGATCAGGCTTATTCTAAGGTTGATCTTTCCAATCGTGATTAAAAATATTTTTGGTAAAATGCAGCAGTCATCCGGACAGCAGCCAGGTCCTCAATCCCGGCGCCAGCCGGAGGGTTCCATCTCCATAAACTATATGCCACC
>JARKUW010000098.1 GCA_029851965.1 Bacteroidota bacterium
GTCAAAGTCGGTTCTCGAAAAAATGAATAAGCGACTGGACAGTCAGGATACCCTGCGTCGCCTGATCGATGCCCTTAAACGCTACCACACGCTACATCCCCGGAATTAAAATTTAAACGCATTGATGGACCCAAAAACTTGCCAGGCGCGTCCACATGGATTACTCCCCTTCTTTAGCAGATTCCCGAAGTTGCAAGCGAGCGCTTGAAACCACGTTGATCCGGTCTCGACAGGATCCCGGTTAGGCTCTCCACTGGGCCTCTCTAGGGCCTCCTTAGGCCCTTTCTTCGGCTTTGGCCGGATCAAGGCCGGATCAACACCGGCTCAACCCCTGTTCGATGCCTGCTCAACATACAAGCTGTATACGTGATGTTCGCTGAATGTACACAATCCCTAAGGCAGTCTCGGCAAAAATTAATAGCTTTAGCGCACAATCATCAACGGAGCGAATATGAGTACCCTGAACAGAAGAAAATTTATCATCACTACGGCTACGGTTGCGGCAGCAACTGCAGCATCAGCAAAATCAGTTACCGATATGAAAGCTAAATATCCTGTAGTCCACCATGCACTTTTCTGGCTTAAAAATCCGGAGTCCAAAGAAGATCGTGATCAACTTGTTGCAGGCGTAAAGACCCTTGCGAAAATAAAGGCCGTTCGTGAACTTCGCGTTGGCGTTGTGGCAAGTACAGAAAAGCGGGATGTAGTAGACAATAGCTGGGGAGTTTCGGAGCTGATGTTCTTTAGTGATCTGGAAGGACAGGCATCATATCAGACGGATCCCATCCACATGGAGTTCATCAAAAACTGCAGTCACCTGTGGGAAAAGGTCATTGTTTATGACGCGGTTGAAGCTTAGCTAACCGGTTTCCTGTAAAGTAATAATCTGCCCTGCAAAACGTACTGCCTGAACCGGCAGTGCCTTTTTGCAGGGTTTTTTACGTCCGGATTGAAGCATCAATTTCATCCATAAACCGTTTAAATTTAAAATGCGCAGGATTTTTCATACTTTCGCCGCCCCGGTAAATTCCGGTGACTCATGCACACTGTTCCCCCGATTCAATGAAGAAGTTTTTATACGGAATTGATTTTGGTACCACCAACTCCGCACTATCCATATACGACGAAGAAAAGCAAGAAATCGTAAACACGATAATTATACCTTCCCTGATCTATTTCCCGGAAGATCTTAGTGTCACGGGATCCAGGAGATACGTAGTTGGTGAAACCGCTATCGATGCTTACCTCCAGGATGGAATGAAAGGGCGGTTCATCAAGTCCATAAAGCAGATCCTATCTAAAAGCAGTTTCATTGAAACCCGCATACAGAACAAGAGATACAATGCGTCCGACCTGGTCGCGTTGATCTTAAAAGAATTGAAGGGACGCGCAGATGAGATTACGGGGCAGGATTGCCGCAAAGCGGTCATAGGCAGACCGGTGTTCTTCGACGATGATGATACACAGAAGGATACGCTCGCCCAAACGCGGTTAAACAAGGCTGCCGAAATCGCCGGATTTGAAGAGGTACGTTCACAGTTTGAGCCTATAGGTGCAGCCTTCGCCTATGAAAAATCATTGACCGCCAGGGAAAACGTATTGGTTGCCGATCTCGGCGGAGGTACAACGGACTTCACCTACCTGGTTCTGGATCCGGAGAAGGTGGGCAGTAAAGACAGGAAGAGTGACCTGCTCGCGACCGGTGGTATCTATATCGGTGGGGACAGCTTTGATTCTGCATTCATGTGGGAAAAAGGAACCCCGTACTTTGGTAAGAACACCCTTTATGAAGCGACTCCGGGAAAGGTCTTAACGGTTCCAAAATCTCTTTTCGCCAACATTTGCACCTGGGACAAAATGAACTTTTTTAACGGTCTGAGAATTAAGAAGGATATAGAGAATTACTATTATTTTTCTGGCAATGACCCTAAGTTTAAAAATCTGATTACTTTGATCGACAACAATTTAGGGTATTCGGTATTCCAGGCCATTGAGCAAACGAAGATCGGCCTCTCGGCAGAAGATCGCTCCAGGTTCCACTATTCGAATCAAGGCATAGAAATAGATGAGGAAATCACTTTGGAAGCATACAACTCCATCATCGCTAAGGATGTCAGGAGAATAAGCGACTATCTGGATCACTTTCTGGAAACAAACAACATTGACATTGATGCGCTGGACAGCCTTTTCCTTACCGGCGGGACGTCCCTGGTACCGGCCATCCAGTCGTTATTCAAGGAAAGGTTCCCTCATGTGAAAGTGAACTCCGGTGACAACTTCACCAGCGTTGCGAGAGGACTCGCCTACAGTGGTTATCTTTTTGAAGGCTAAATACCAACAGCGACTTTACGGCGATTCAATAAGATTAGTCCGGCAGAAATAAGGCCGAGCAGTACCATAGCCATGCTAAACGGGAAGATATACATCATTCCGAAGTGACTGGCTACAGCACCCACTAAAGGGCCTGTAATGCCCAGCGATATATCGATGAATAGTCCATATCCGCCAAGTGCAGCACCCTGATTGGATGCCGGAACCAGTTTCACCGCCTCTACCCCAAGTGCCGGGAAAATCAGCGAAAAGCCCAGACCTGTGAAAGCCGCACCGATCATCGCAAACATAGGCTCGTTGGCCTGCCAGAGGATCAACAAACCGATAGACTCCGTTGCAAGGCAAAGTATAGCCGTTTTCAATCCGCCATGTGTATCGATGGCGTTTGCAAATATGAGGCGGCCGAGTATAAAAAATGCACTAAAAGCGGACAAGCACATTACGGCGCCGTTCCAGTTCAGTTGAGCATAATATAGCGTGATGAAAGTAGATATCGTGCCGAATCCAATGCCCCCAAGTGCGAGGCACAAACCGAAGGGAGAAACCGTTTTCAGTACTTTCAAGAAGGACATTCGTGCCTCGGCAACACTTCCCTGCAGCGCCACCTTGTAACGCGCACCGATGTACCCGAGGGTACCAACAATCAAGGTTAGTATTCCAATGCTGCCGACCCCGAAGTTCTGGTGTAAGATAACACCCAAAGGAGCGCCAAGCGCAAGCGCACCATAGCTGGCTATTCCATTGTAGGAGATCGCTTTGGCCGTATGCTGATCGCCAACTGCGAATATTGCCCAGTTTATCGGGCTTGTTCCAATCAGGCCCTCTCCAAAACCAGTCATCAGACGTGTCAGCACCAACATGGACAGGCTTAGCGCAGGTGTGTCCCGGAGGCAGTACGCGGCAAACAGGAGAACGCCGCTGAGTGCAAAACCCAGCATTCCAAGAAGAACAGCCGGTTTGGGGCCTTTTTTGTCGACAATGTTTCCCGCGTAGCCGCGCATTAAAAAAGTAGTTACATACTGCAAGCTGATTACGGCACCAGCAATCATGGTGCTGAAGCCAAGTTCACGGTGTATGAAAATTGGAAGGACGGCGAGCGAAAATCCGATGGTAAAGTATCCTATAAAGGTGAAGGCGACGAATCCTGCGATCGTAAAACCAACTTTAGACGCTGGTTTGATCCCTGATTCCGCTTGTGTATCTACGTGCATTGGTGAAGAACTCATTTCAGGGGGGCAAAGGTACTCAGAATCTGAAAAACGGTCCAACTTTCCCCTGCCAACTTACCAAACCTTTACTTTCAACCAACATTAGGTGTCACCGTTATCGAAGAAGCAATAGATCGGTTCGATGGTCAGCAATCGTGCATGAAAATTATTTGAAAATACTTAAAACTGAAAGGCCGAATGTGCTCTTATTCTTCCGATTAACAAACCTGATGTCTGCAACAGGCCTGTTGCCACCAAAACTGCTTATTTGTATGGAACATAAGAAAACGATCCTCTTCTTCCCTTTTAACCTGCTGGCCCATTACCTCAGGTGTCTGGTGCTCGCCCGGCAGTACGACAGCCGCGAATATGACATTTATTTTCTGGAGTCGGGCCGCTATGATGGTTTTGTAAAGGCCAGTGGCTTTAAGACATTTTCTGCACTCAACTTTGACGCAGACTACGTCATGAGTTGTGCGGAACAGTTTGATTTTTCATGGCTGGAAGAAACCATGCTGGAAAGGGTTTTGCTCGGGCAGATTACTGCGATTAGAGACTTGAAAGCGGATCTGGTTATCGGAGACACTGCCCCGACATTGAAGATGGCCGCAGAATACACCGGGGTAGAATACACCGCACTGATGAATGGGTATTTGTCGCCATATTACGCTGCCCCACGTAGAATATCGAGGAGCCACCCTGCATTCGCCTTGCTGGACCGTATGCCGGCACCACTTGCGCTGCATATGACGGTTATCGGAGAACGGGTAAGCTTCTGGAAAATTCATGCCCCTTTTAGGAGATTGCGTAGAAAATACCGGCTGAAGCCTGTATTTTCATATTTGTGGGAGACCCAGGGTGATCAGAACTTAATTTGTGATGACAACAGCCTTTTTCCTCAGAAGAACCTGCCTGAAAACTACAGGTGCATCGGACCATTGATCTACCGCTTTCAGGATCCGGAAGCTGATACCTGGCTGGCTGCGCTGGATCCTGCGAAGGAGACCCTATGTGTATGTATGGGCAGCTCGGGCGATTGGAACCGGGTGCAGTTTCTAAATGATCCCACTTTCGCACAGTATAATGTGATCACTGCCGGCGATACAGAACGGGTCTTGTGTGCGTCACATATTATCCACAGGGATTTTATTGACTTACCCCAGGTATTGAGCCGTTGTAATTTGATGATCTGCCACGGCGGCAACGGGACGATTAACGCTGGTCTGCTCGCAGATGTCTACATGTTTTGTGTGGCTTCCAACTTCGAACAGGAATGGAACATTGAGGCGCTGGAAAAGCGGGGACTGGGAAAGGATGCGAACGATTTCAGCGAGGCAGACTGGAAGCAGGCAATTGCTGGTATTGTTCAGCATAGACATGTTGCCAATGTGCTCGCCGGATAGTAGATGGGAAAATTATAAGTGGCTATTTACCCGTGTATTGCTTCCTTATTTCCAAAGCTTTGGATGAGCTCCCCTTCAAACTCCAGCCACTCCTTCCATCTTTTATCTATGTCAACATCAATGGTGTATTTACGTGCGAAATTTAGAAAAGTAGTATAATGGCCGGCTTCAGAAACCATCAGATCGTAATAAAAGGTAGCGAGTTCCTGATCTTTAATGTTCTGGGAAAGCACCCGAAAACGTTCACAACTTCTGGCTTCGATCATCGCAGCAAACAATAAACGATCAATAAAGGCTGAATTCCTGCTGCCATCCTTTTTGCTGAACTTCACGAGCTTGCCCACGTAGTCATCCTTCCGCTCGCGGCCGAGGGTGTAACCGCGCTTTTTGATGATGTCTACAACCATTTGGAAGTGTTGCATTTCTTCAATGGCTATGGCTGTAAGTTCCTCTACAAGGTCAAGGTATTCTGAATTGTTGGCAATCAAAGTAATGGCATTTGTTGCTGCCTTTTGTTCACACCAGGCGTGATCCGTGAGGATTTCCTCCAGATTAGATTCCGCAATGTTTGCCCAGCGTGGGTCTGTCAGCAATTTTAATCCTAGCATTGATGATGTTCTTTTATTCCGCAAAATTAGGAATAATCGCCCGCTTTTAAAATTGTCCCGGAAAATGATCTTCTTTGCATAAACATTAAGCAAATGGGTGAAAAACGGATTCTGGTAATCGGATTGGTGTGGCCGGAACCCACCTCATCGGCTGCAGGCACGCGGATCGTACAACTGTTATCGCTTTTTTTAAATGCAGGGTATCAGGTGCACTTCGCTTCCGCTGCCTCTAAAAGCGAATACAGCCACGATTTATCCGGAATGGGTATTGTGGAGTGTGCAATAGAGCTGAACAATGCCAGCTTTGACATTCTGTTACAGGATATCAATCCGACACTGGTGCTGTTCGACCGTTTTATGATCGAAGAACAATATGGCTGGCGGGTACAGCAGGGATGTCCCAATGCATTGCGGGTGCTGGATACAGAAGACCTCCACTGTCTGCGGTCGGCCCGGAAACAAGCGATCAGGGAAGAAACAGCACTTCAACCTGCTGAACTATTTACGGACCTCGCCAAACGGGAAATTGCCTCCATCCTGCGTTCCGATCTTTCGCTCATTATATCTGAGGTGGAGATGGACATTTTAGCACGCCAGTATCGTGTGGAACCGTCATTAACTTATTATTTACCATTTTTGGAGCAAGCGCTTGTTCCTGAAACGGTTAAACACTGGAAAAGCTTCGAATCACGGGAAGGATTTACCTTTATTGGGAATTACCTGCATGAACCGAACTGGCATACCGTACGGCGGCTGAAAACGGAAGTATGGCCGCAGCTGAGAAAGCGGATTCCAGGTGTGGGCATACATATTTATGGTGCTTATGCCTCCGGCAAAGTCATGCAGTTGGGGAATAAAGAAGAGAAATTCTATGTTCACGGGCGGGCGGCAGATGCGCGGGAAACGCTCTCCAGACACCGGGTCTTACTCGCACCAATTGCCTTCGGCGCAGGCGTTAAAGGCAAGTTTATAGACGCCATGCAGGTCGGGACACCCTCTGTAACAACAAATATGGGTGCCGAGGCCATGAAAGGTGCGCTAAGCTGGCCTGGCTTCATTGAAGACGAGGTGAGCGATTTTATAACGGCAGCTGTAAAGCTTTATGAAGATAAAACTTTATGGTTACAGGCTCAGGAAAACGGTATAAAGATTATCAATGAACGCTATAATGCATTGTCATTAGGCGAGTTATTTTTAAAAAAGCTGGAGATGATTGCTTTGAATCTGGCCGGACACCGGCAGCAAAACTTTATCGGACAGATCCTGCTTCACCATACGGCAAACAGTACAAAGTACATGTCGTTATGGATAGAAGAGAAAAATAAAAGCCTGCAATGCTGATTAAACCACATAACAAAGGCCGGTATTCGTCTGAATAACCGGCCTTTGTGTATCCACATGGATTGTTTTTAGGTGCAAGTAATTATTTCGGTAAGCTATAGCCGTTGTTGTACTGTGCCATCAGATGTTCGTCGTTTATCTTCTTATTGGTGAACATGTGAGTATTGTTGTCCCAGGTCAGCTTTTCACCGCTCTTATAAGCGATATTTCCCATTTGGGCAACGGTGGCGACATGTGCGGCGGCCTGAATGGAGCAGTTAAGCTCTTCTTTTTTTCTGGACCGGACACAGTTGAAGAAGTTAACCATGTGGTTATTCAGACCGTTGTCACTCGATTTCACGAAAGGCTTGCTTACTTTATTTCCGCTTTGTCTTTCTTCGATGACCTCCCAGCCTCCCCTGTTGAGGATTAACGTTCCATTGTTGCCGATGTATGCGATACCATGATCCCTGTTGTAAGAACCGTTATCGATACCCATAGCAGAGTCCCAGACCATGTTAAACTTGTCAAACTCGTATAAGGTCGTCAGTGTATCCGGGGTTTCTTCATACAGATCCGGGTAGGCAAAGCGGCCGCCAAGTGCAGAGATGGTCTTTGGTACAGGTGACCCCATGCCAAGTAAGCCATAGTCGAGCAGGTGGACACCCCAGTCGGTCATCAGCCCCCCGGCATAGTCCCAAAACCAGCGGAAGTTGAAGTGATATCTGCTGGAATTGAAAGGACGTTTTTTCGCCGGACCGAGCCAGAGATCATAATCTGCGCCTGCTGGCGGCAAGCTATCCGGCACAACTGGTCCGGGCTTCATCCAACCCTGATAACACCATACCTTAACGGTTCTGATGTTTCCCAGCTGACCTGACTGTACAAAATCTACGGCATCTTTAAAGTGCTGCTGACTGCGCTGCCATTGCCCTGCCTGCACAACCTTGTTGTATTTCTCTTGTGCGTCGACCATCATCCGGCACTCCGTAATGGAATTTCCTACCGGCTTTTCTACGTAAACGTCTTTACCCGCCTGGACCGCATGAATCATCATCAAGGCATGCCAATGGTCTGGTGTTCCGATGATCACTGCGTCGATATCCTTTCTGTCGAGCAACTGGCGATAATCTTTATAGGTCTTCACCTTCGAAGCATCCACATTAAGACCTTTCAAATCTGCCATCCGCTTATCCAGGACGTTCTTATCAGAATCACAGAGGGCGACAAGTTTAACGCCGGGCACTTTAAGTGCGGCCGTTACATCGGCCCAGCCCATTCCGTTGATGCCAATGGCGCCGATGTTGATTTGGTCGTTGGCGCCGATTGTCTTTTCGTACAAGGCATAGACTGGATTATCAAGGGCGGAAAGTATAACAGTGCTTCCAAGACCGGCAGCACCATTGCGAAGAAAATTTCTACGGTTAATCATTCAAGTTCATATTATGGTTTATACTCGATGTAAATTACAAATTAATTTAAATCTAAGTACGTCAAATGATGAACTTCATGGATTGTTCCCAAGGGAAGCTTCTATATAACCCCGGTCTTAAGCGAATCACGAACATCGTCGTTTTGCGGTTCCGGCCTGGCATCTGTCAGCCGGTGATAGTTGATGTAAGAGACGATCAGCAGCGCGAAGAAGAAAAGGGGAAATACTGCTTGAACGCCAAAGCCATCCACAGCCCAATGACTTACGCAGGCGGCAATAAAGTCGAAGGCAAAGCCTGCATAAGCCCACTCCTTTACACGGGCCGGCACCCTTGGAATGCCAAGTGCAAGCGTGCCAAGCACCTTGAACACAATCAGCATGGCCCCGAAATAAGCCGGATACCCCAGGTGTCTTATACCCTCTTTTGCGAGTTCTGTATTAAACGTAAACAGGGGCATCACGCCCTCAAACAGGATTATTATTGTTGTTGTAATCCAAAAATAGATAAGGTGTCTTTTCATGATTTCTGTTTATAATTCCTAACGTTTGTATAATCTGGCATATGTATAATCTTCACGTAACTATAATCCTGACGTATGTATAATGAAGCTACAACTTAAGTGCCTTGTTTTTTCAAAATTAACGTGAATGGCGAGAAATATGGAGGTGCAGTTCCGGCAATCTCAGGGGCCGATTACGACAAAGTGTATCAAATGTATCTAAGATGCCATCGCAAACTGCCCGTTGCATCGCAGTATAGGGGAAGTCGACGGGAATTATCGTAGATTTGAAAACATCACATAAATATGGCAGTTTTACATAGAAAAGAAGAGAAAATTGAAGTTGTATTGAGTAAACTTCCAAAGGACTACACGGACAAGCAGTTCGTTGATATGTTTATCCAGTTGTACTCAAAAGACTGGGGCAAGATCAAAGCCAATTACCTGAAACAGGCACAGGATAAAGAGCCTGGTACAATCATCACCATGCCAAAGCCAGAACTTTACCTAAAGAGCCTGCTGGACCTTTACCTCAAGAACCTCCCGAAGTAGTTACGTTTAAAATAATGGTTCCTTAAATCATTTCTGTCCCTAAGTTGTTAATTAGGCATGGATGAAATGGAGGAATTTGAATTTGAGGCCAGAGAACAGCCGGAGGAGGCTTTTCACATCGAGCTTGATTTTTACGACACTGGAGATTACAGTAACTTTCTGGTTATTCCCTGCAACGATACTTTTATCGTTGTAGCCGACAACGAGCACCTGTGTACGCTAATTAAAACCTGCGACGATCCGGTATGCTGGGAACAGCAGGATGGCACGCTGGAGGAAGAGATGGTCGAGAAAATCGGCACTGCAATTTCGGGGTATATCGCACAGTTGGGCCTATGAGTACAGCACCTCCTTACTTGCCCATAGAAGACTATGGAATCATCGGAAACATGAAGACCATCGCGTTGGTTTCGCTGAATGGTTCTGTTGACTTTATGTGCTTTCCTCAGTTCGACTCGCCAACCATTTTCGCCAGTTTAGTTGACAAAGACAAAGGCGGAAGGTTTTCCGTTACCCCCCAGCTCAATACCAGCCGGACCAAGCAGCTGTACATTCCGGGCACTGCAATTCTGCTTACGCGCTTCTTCTCCGAGGAGGGCATATCCGAATTAACGGATTACATGCCGCTGCGGGAACACCCCGGCGACAGCTACTCTGCAATTGTACGGCGGATTAAGACAATACGTGGTAAAGTAACCTACAAGATCAGGTGTGCGCCGCGGTTCGACTATGGTGCTGCGGCACATGAGATCAGGAAAACGGGCGAGAATACCCTGACGTTTACCGCAATAAATGATGGTGCGACGATGGTTCGTCTCATTGCCGATTTTCCCTTACAATACAAAGAAGATGAAGGTTGCGCTGAGGTCACGTTAAATCATGGCGAAGAAGCGATAATTGTTCTGGAATCGATCAACAGGAATGAGCAGGAGTCCCTGCATGACCTGGAGTACTACAAAGACGCATCGTACTACGAGACGATGACTTTCTGGAAAAAGTGGGTCAGCAAATCGACGTACACAGGGCGATGGAACGAGCTTATCCTGAGGTCGGCAATAACGTTGAAACTGCTGACTTCGGCAGAATATGGCTCAACAGTGGCAGCGCCAACCTTCAGTATTCCCGAAAGTATGCAGGGCGACCGCAACTGGGATTATCGCTTTACCTGGATCCGTGATGCAGCATTTACGATGTACGCATTTCTAAGGCTTGGTTTTACAGACGAAGCAACCCATTTCCTGGAATGGATACAGCAGCGTTCTGCCGACGAGGTGCTGCACCTGATGTATGCAATTGATGGAACAACGGTGATGGAGGAGACAGAGTTGCCACATCTGGAGGGCTATATGGGACGTGGAGCCGTTCGTATCGGCAATGCGGCGAGAGAACAGTTTCAGATTGACATCTACGGGGAATTGATCGACACCATATACATCTACAATAAGAACCACACCAAGATCAATTATGAGTTCTGGCAGACGATGCAAACTCACATCACCTGTGTGATAGACAACTGGAAGAAGCCGGACTTTGGCATCTGGGAGTTCCGGAACGGCACCAGGCATTTCTTACACAGCCGTCTGATGTGCTGGGTGGCCATGGACCGTGCGATCAAGATTGCGACGGACCGTTCTTTTCCCTACCCGGAACGGGAGTGGAAAGAAATCAGAGATGAGATCTATCTGGACATTTACGATGGATTCTGGAATGAGGAACTTGGCTCATGGGTACAATACAAAGGTGCCACGGAAGTGGATGCCTCTGCCCTGCTGATGCCGCTGGTACATTTTGTAACCGCGGACGAACCACGCTGGTTGTCCACCCTGAAGTGTATTGAAGCGCGCTTAAGTACAGATGTGCTCATATACAGGTATCACGCCGCCGATGGATTGGAGGGTCAGGAAGGCACCTTTAACATGTGCTCGTTCTGGTACATTGAAGCGCTGGCGAAAAATAAAGAGACGGATAAAGCACTGGAATACTTCGAGAAAATGACCGGGTATGCCAATCACCTGGGCTTATTCAGTGAACAGATTGGTAAACGAGGTGAACACCTGGGTAATTTTCCGCAGGCATTTACACACCTTGCACTGATAAGTGCCGCATTGGAGCTGGATAAGCAGCTGGACAGGCTTTAAGCATGCTGTGTTCTGAGCGAGCTGACCAATACCTACATGTATAAAACCTTTAAATAAATATGACGATGAAAAAACTGGAAAACAAAACCGCACTGGTCACCGGATCAGACTCGGGAATCGGTCGTGCAATTGCGATTGAATTTGCCAAGCACGGGGCAAATGTAGTCGTTTGCTACCATAGCGATGAAGAAGGTGCATCGGAAACATTAGCGGACGTCGTTGCACAAGGCGCCCAGGGTAAAGTCATCAAACTGGATGTTAGTGATGAAGCGCAGGTGGAAACAGAGATGGACCGTATTGTTCAGGAGTTTGGGAGCCTTGATATTCTGATCAACAATGCGGGCGTAAACGGCTCGGGAATACCGGTTGCGGAAATGGACACGGCAACGTTCGAAAAGACCATCCGCACAAATCTATACGGCACTTTCTTTTGCAGCAGAAAGTTTGTGCAGCAGCGGAAAGCCGCCGGTAAAGGCGGTAAAATCATCAACATTTCTTCGGTACACGAGGAGATTACCGCGCCTGGAAATGCGGACTACAACGCATCAAAAGCCGGTATACGGAACCTGATGCGGACAATGGCCCTGGAAGTTGCCGCGGATGGAATTACCGTAAATGACATTGCACCGGGCATGATCCTTACGCCGATGAACCAGAAAGCAGTGGATGATAAGGATACGCGGGAGAAGGCAGAGAAAAACATCCCTCTGGGGAGAGCTGGCAGACCCGAAGAGATTGCTTTTCTTGCATTATTCCTGGCCTCTGATGAGGCAAACTATGTGACAGGCAGCACCTACCTAATGGACGGCGGGCTCTCCATTAACATTGGTCAGGGGGCGTAGACGAATTCAACACTGTCTTTTACTGCCAGGCCGCTGATGTCCTTGCTGTTATAGTGGACTGTATATTTAGCCGGGGTTGTTATGGCATAAGCTTTCAGGACGTCCACTTCTACAGAAAGACTGTCGCCGGGATTTACCTTCACATAGCTATCGGCTGGTGGAGGCATAACCCGCTTTGCCATAGGTCCCTGGTAGTTTGCTTCTTCACCTCCGGTGGAAGTAACATCCAGGTATTTACTCATTAAAGGTTCGAAGGGCGTATGCCACTTGCAAAATTGCTGCACGGTATCTGCTGTATTGTAGACAGTAAACTTCATCAACACCTTCTCGTCTTTTTGGAATGTATCCTGGACCATCCGCATGGTTGCAAAAATGGGCTGGCTACTTTCGACTTTCCCTGTATTCAGTGTTTGCTGGCTGCAGGCAGATATCAAAAGAATCGCTGCAGCCAATGCTGGAATTGATTTTATCATGGGGTAAAAGTATTACTTTATTTACTTCTTCCGCGTGGCTTTACTTTTTTAATGAGCCGCTGATGGCCTGCGCGGAATCAGAATGCAGCTTAAGCACCGGCAATGTTTTAGCCGCAAAGGCTTTGACATCGCCGTCGGTTATCTTTCCACTGTGTGCAGCCTGGTCAAAAGCACTGATATCTTCCAGATGGTCTGTTGTCATCATATCCATATAGTGTTCATCGAACGCAGCTCCGGTTAGTTTTCTGAGATTGTCTACATGGCTCTGGTGTGCCGGGTTCAGAGATGTGGGCAGGGTAACGTTTTTGGCAGCCGCAAGTTCCTTGAGTTCAGAATTTGCTTTTGAATGATCTTTAACCATCATGGCACCAAAGGCTTTCACCCTTGAACTTGCTGCGGAACGCTGGGCAATTTCGCCAAGCTGAACCTCCATCATTCCCCCACTTGCGGCATTAAGCACGAATTTACCGAGTTCATCAGACGTCGTATCGACTGGATTGGATATTCCTGTTTTTGTCGTATCAAAGGCTGCGCTGTCCGCATCACCCGACTGTTTGGAATTGTTGCTCGAGCAGGATTGCATGAGAAGTGTTCCGGCGAGTATCAGCATGAATGAATTAAATTTGTTCATATCCTTGTATTTAGGTTTAACAACATTTGGATTAATGTAGATAACATTTTGTTTTCTATTCGGTTTAGGAAAATCGTGTTGAACAAACAGTTTACACGCATTAGGCCAGGGCAGCAACAGGTGCGTCCGATCATTCTAAAACGTCGCGTATACGTACATCTAGCATTTAATTAATTAAATTTGCAGCATGATGCAGGACAGTTCTTCCAACACCCTTTTTGACCGTGTACTATCTTTTGTTACCTACACCAGCCAAAGTATTTTCCTTACCGGAAAAGCGGGTACAGGTAAGACTACACTGCTGAAATACATCAAAGAACACAGTCCGAAAAAAATGGTCATTGTGGCACCAACCGGCGTTGCCGCCATGAATGCCAAAGGCACCACCATAAACTCGTTTTTTCAATTGCCGCCGGGTTCTTTCTTTCCGGGTGACATCAGCATGGAAAATTTGCAGTCTGGAATACTTTCCATTTGTTCCGTCGTCGCAAACCTGACTTACACCCGCGAAAAACGAACGCTTTTCCGTGAGCTGGAGTTGCTTGTGATCGATGAGATCTCGATGGTAAGGTGTGATCTGCTGGACGTCATCGATGCGCTGCTGCGGGAAACAAGGAATAACAATGCGCCATTTGGTGGTGTGCAGCTGCTGCTGATCGGAGATCTGTACCAATTGCCTCCTGTCACCAAACGGGAAGACTGGTCCTTTTTGAACAAAGCCTATGCGAGTCCTTACTTCTTTGATTCACACGTGATCCGCAGAAATCCGGTGCTGCAGATTGAACTTACGCGGGTTTTCCGTCAGACGGAGCCGGAGTTTATTGGCATCCTGAATGACATTAGAAACAACAAGATCAGCACGGAAAGCCTTGCCATATTGAACCGGCGGTACGATCCGGACTTTATGGCTGCGGATGGCATCAGCCCCATTATCATTACCTCCCACAACACAGAAGCGAACACCATCAACACGGAAAAATTAGAAGCGCTTGAAGGGCTGGAATACACCTTTGAGGGCGAAGTAAGCGGTGAATTCAGGGATCTAAACATCCAGGCAGAACAAAGTCTGAAGTTGAAAGAAGGTGCGCAGATCATGTTCATCAAAAATGACACCGGAGAAAACCGCAGGTTTTACAATGGGAAAATTGGGAAAGTGAGATCCATCTCCTCTGGAGAAATCTATATATCTTTTCCCGGAGAGGAGGATCTGCTATTGGAAAGAAGCGCCTGGCAGTCCTTTGAATACAAGGCCGATCCAGGTGAGGTCATTGTTCAGCAACAAGTAGGTGAATTCTTCCAGTACCCGATCAAGCTGGCCTGGGCAGTAACGATCCACAAGAGTCAGGGGCTAACCTTTGACAACGCCATTATAGATGCGGGGAAATCATTCGTATCAGGCCAGGTTTATGTTGCATTAAGCCGCGTGAGGACCCTGAACGGCCTGGTGCTGAAATCTAAAATCGGCACAGATAGCCTGCGGTCCAGCCCCGCTGTAATCAACTACATGAATCCCGTTGGTGAAGATGAACTTGATTTAAGGTTAGCCGATGCGCAGGAGAAATATATCCTCCAGCTTGTTCTTGCTCATTTTTCTTTCGACCAGGTCCAGGAAGAACTGCAGAAAATCCGTTCAAATCCGGAAATCGTAAAAGCTGGGAGCGCGGAGTTCATCGCCTTTCTCGCCGAATTGAATGCCTCGATATTAAACCTGGTGGCACTCTCCGATCGCTTTTTAAAGCAGGTAAGTCAAATTCAGCAGCAAAGTGGGCTGCAGGAGCAGCATTCGATACAAGCCAGAATAGAATCTGCGGCTGCTTATTTCAGCAAAGAGATTACCATTCAGCTACTAAATCCAGTGAACAAGAACATAAGAGTAAAGGCGAAGAACAAACTCCAGCAACAGATTCAACACTTGCTTCTCGAATTCAGACCCGGGATTGAACATTTACTTCAGCAGATTCAGTATGCAACTACCCTACTGAAAGAGCCAATACCGAAAGATAGCTATGCCACCTGGATCAAGGAACAGAAAGCGCGCCGGCAGATTAAGGGTGGCAAGACGGCGGGTGGGCAGCAAGCGCCTACACTG
>JARKUW010000113.1 GCA_029851965.1 Bacteroidota bacterium
GAATACGATCATCGCCGGGGATTTCCGGAATACCGGTCGCATGGATTACATCGTCGGGAACACCGGGCTGAATACCATTTATCAGGTAAATGACCAGTACCCTGCTTACATCACCGCAAAAGATTTCGACAATAATGGTGGGTATACTGCCATTCCTTCCTTGTTTTTTCCCGATGTAAACGGAGAAAAGAAGGAATTCCCCGCGCATGGAAGAGAGGATATTTTGAAGCAGATGATCAGCCTGAAGAAAAAGTTCACGAACTATAAGTCTTTTGCTACCGCTACAATGGACGATATACTGTCTCCGGAACAGCGGGAGGGGGCGATACGACTTAAGACCACTACCCAACAATCCTGTTATCTGCGGAATGAGGGAAATGGCAGGTTCACTATAATTCCTTTACCAAAAGAAGCTCAGTTCTCCGTATTGAACGGAATGGTAGCTGACGATTTCGATCAGGATGGGCAGCTGGACATCGCCATCAATGGAAATGACTTTGGGACAGATGTCTCCACCGGGCGGTATGATGCACTCAATGGTTTATTGCTCAAAGGTGACGGCAAAGGGAATTTCAAGCCCCTGTCGATTCTGCAGAGCGGAATTTATCTACCCGGAAATGGTAAGGCATTGGTGAAGCTTCAAAGCAGCGGCGGAAAATATATGCTTGCGGCGAGTCAGAATAAAGTTAAATTACAGGTGCTGGAATTGAAACGCCCACAGGAAATGGTGCGGGTTCAACCCTCAGATCTGAGTGCAACGGTTAAGTTCAAAGATGGCCGCTCTGCAAAGCAGGAGTTCTATTATGGTTCGTCTTTCTTGTCACAGTCGGGCAGGTATATCAATATTAACAGTAACATGGCTGGTGTCACCCTGGTCGACAGCAAGGGTGCAAGCAGAAGCCTCCAATTAAATTAATGCAATGCGCTTAAGAATTCTTTCATTTCTATGCTTCGGCCTTTTTATCTACAGCTGTAGTCCAGAGCAGAAAGTCAGTGTCAAGAACATCGATGACCGGGCAATTCTGCATGAGAATGCAGATCAGGTCACCCAGATGATCATCTATGACGTATTTTCGCCTCCTGTTGCCAGCCGGATTTATGCGTATTCCTCCCTCGCTGCATACGAGGCCATAAAGTTTAACGATAAGAAATATGTTTCCTTAACAGCGCAACTGCAAGGATTCGATCCGGTGCCTGCGCCGGATAAAGACAAGAAATACAATTTTACGTTAGCCTCAACAAAAGCACTTTTTACTGTTTTAAGAAAGGTAACCTTTTCAGTGGACTCACTCGATGCCTATGAAAATGGTGTTTACGGGCAGTTCAAAGCAACTCTTGACGATTCCACGTACAACAGGTCCATTGCATTCGGCGAAGCGGTAGCTAAGGTGATCATTAAGCGTTCTTCAATGGATAACTATCCCCAGACAAGAAGTAAACCCAAGTTTTTAGGAAGTAATGATCCGGGGAAATGGCACCCTACGCCACCAGATTACCTGGACGGCGTGGAATATTGCTGGGGAACAATGAAGACGTTTGTGCTAGATTCATCGACTCAAATTTCCGTTCCGCCGCCGCCTGTCTACAGTAAAGACAAGAACAGTGTTTATTTCAAGCAGAATTTAGAGCTGTACGAAGCGAGCAAAAACCTCACACCTGAACAGAAATTAATTGCCACCTACTGGGATGACAATCCGTTTGTATTGATGCATTCCGGACACCTGATGTTTGCGAATAAAAAGATCACTCCGGGGGGTCATTGGATGGGGATTACCAGGATAGCCTGCGAGCAGGTGCAGGCGGATGCGGTAAAGTCGGCGCAGGCCTATGCACTTGCTTCCATTGCGATGTACGATGCATTTATCAGCTGTTGGGCCGTAAAATACGATACGAACTACATCCGTCCGGTATCCGTAATTAATGAGGAGATCGACCGCAACTGGCAGTCTATGCTGCAAACACCTCCTTTTCCGGAATATCCAAGCGGACACAGCACCATCACCCGGTCGGCTGCAGTCGTACTCACCAGGCTCTTCGGCGACAATTTTGAGTTTATGGACGATAGCGACATGCAGTACATTGGTCTGAAACGTAATTTTAAATCTTTCGTTCAGGCTGCGGATGAGGCTTCAATCAGCAGGTATTACGGCGGTATACATTACAAGAACAGCGTTGATGAAGGGATGATTCTGGGTAGAAAAGTCGGAGATTATATTCTTGATAAACTGAAGCTGCAGGCAGATGAATAACCGAGCTTAAATTGCTAGAAATTAAAAAGGGATATTCCGAACGGAACATCCCTTTTTTATACGCTTACTTTGATTTTGAGAATATGGGCTGCATGTCTTTTAATAAGATCTCAGATCAGCGTTCTTAAAGATCTTTCTGCGCTATTCTGGCTAAAGAACCTCCTCCTGGTGCTTGTCCAGCCAGTTTTTCTCGATGATGTACGAGATAATCAGACCGAGGCCGCCGAAGATGCTGATGCATCCGAAGTACACGGCTACGGCTTCATCCTCGTTCATTCTATACTGCAGTACGAAAAACAAAGCTAGGAGGATGCCCATTCCCAGGCCGACGAGCAGTAAGCCGAATTTAAGGCTTAAAAAAGGCTTTGGCGCTGATGGTTGTGCTCTTCTGAGGCCTGGATCGATACCCCGTTCGATCATGGCCATCTTTTCTTTGTTCAATAAGTACCGGATACCAAATACCATGGCGAATGCGCCAATGAATAAGGTGATTGCAACTAATTCTCCCATGATTATGTGTGTTAAATTTAAATGTTTGTCTCGTTTAGAACTCCTGTTCTGGATACTAAGACAACATCAAAAATCAGCAGGTTACACCTTGAACAGAAAAAACATGATGCTAACGCATGGACGGAGTTCCCTAAGCTATTAGTGCCGCAAGAGCCCAAGAGGCACTTTAAAGACCTATTTCCATGTAAAGAAATGCTGCTTTATAAAAGAGAATTCCGTTACCCTAAATATCTTTCCTTAATGATTCCGGTATGGTGGATGACATGCCCCGCAACAACCAGTCGCAGCGCTTTAACGGAGATCGCCAGGCCGGACGCAATTCCGCTGCGGCTCAGCTCTGGTTCCTCAAGCGAATGGAACAAGAACAGGTTTGACTTCCGCAGCAGGGCGAATTCTTCCGCCAGGCTGTGCAGCGTACGATCCGAAAAGTGCGCCGCAGCTACATAGGCATCTTCATCAAAGCCTGGCAAAGCCGCCTGTTCACCCCTTGCGAAACACAACAGGCGATAGACCAGGATACGTTCGGTATCGATCATATGGCCGATCAATTGTTTGAGGGTCCACTTGCCCGGTGCATAGGCGAAATCTGCCCTGTCCGAGAGGCTGTTCACGAAGTCGGGAAACTCTGAAGCCTGCCGCTCCAGCACATCTAAAACATCGCCTTCTACCAGGCGTATGTAATTTTCGGCCCATCTTGGGTACTCACTAGGTTGTGGTTGGTTCATAGGTCAAGCTGCTTTTTAATACGATGCGGAATGTCGTTCCTTTTCCCAGTTCAGAGTCTTTGACGAAGATCTGGCCGCTATGGTAGTTTTGAACGATCCGCTTGGTTAGGGATAAACCCAATCCCCAGCCGCGTTTCCGTGTCGTATACCCAGGTTGGAAAACGGCCTCAAATTTCGAACGCGGAATTCCTTTGCCGGTATCCGTAATGTCGATGAATACTTCTTCTTTCGCCAGGTGTTCAATGATGTTTACCGTAATTGTACCCTCATTGCTGATCGCGTTGGCGGCATTCTTAAGCAGGTTTTCAATTACCCAGTCGAACAGCGGCACATTCAGCAGTGCGCGGACCTGATCGTCACCGGTAATTTGAAAAATGATTTTATCTGAGGTACGAAGTTTAAAGTAATCGATGAAATTCTTAATGACCACATACACCACATGATCTTCGAGAATTGGTTTGGAGCCGATCTTCGAGAAACGGTCAGTGATCACTTCCAACCGTTTGATGTCATTCTCCATTTCCGCAATCATCGGATCATTTTCCGCGTCAAAGCGTGATTTGATCAGTTCCACCCAGGCCATCAGCGAGGAGATCGGGGTGCCCAGCTGGTGTGCGGTTTCTTTAGCCATTCCGACCCAAACCTGGTCCTGTTCCGCCTTACGCGAAGAACTGAAGGCAACATAGGCCGTGATCAGAAATAGGGCAATAACGCCGAGCTGGATGTAAGGGAAGTATCGAAGCTGGGTTAAAATGAAGGAGTCCTTATAGTACACGAGCATTTTCTCGCCCATATAGTTGATCGGCAGGGGTGCATGCTGTTTTTTCATGCGGTTCAACTCCCGCTGGAAATAAGCGGGGTCGTAGGTCGCATTTGATTCTGCGTTGATGTAATTGGTCTTTGTGCTGTCCAGGCGGAGGTAGGTCTGGATCTTTGTGCCGGTAGTGTCCGTAAGGATTACCGGGACCTTGCTGCTCTGGATGATCATGGTCAGAACGTCTGCGTAGCGGACATCGTCAAAGATTTCCGAGGATTTTTCTGTACCTTTTACCCAAAGTTCAAATTGTATTTTCTCCTCGCGTTCCATCTTCTTCACGAAAAAGTCTGAATAGAACACCGATGCTGTTCCAATTATTAAGGCAAAAACCAATAGAAATATTTTCCAGCGGCGCTTTTTCTCGTAGGGATTCATAGGATATGAGGCAAATTACAAATTATATATCTTTGCAACACAAATATGGAAAAGAAAGTAAGAGTAAGATTTGCCCCGAGTCCGACAGGTGGCCTGCATTTGGGTGGTGTGCGTACCGCCTTATTTAACTATCTGTTTGCAAAACAACATAATGGTACGTTTATCCTCCGCGTCGAAGACACGGATCAAAACCGCTTTGTTCCTGGTGCAGAGGAGTATATTGTTTCTTGCCTGGAATGGTGCGGAATTGTGCCCGACGAAAGCCCAATGGCCGGAGGGAATTTCGGGCCTTACCGGCAGAGTGAGCGGAAAGAAACCTACAAGCAGTATGCGGATCAGCTGATCGCAGATGGCTACGCTTACTATGCTTTTGATACGCCAGAGGAGCTTGATGCCAAACGCAAGGCGGCGCCAAACTTCCTTTATGGCCAGACGACAAGGATGCAGATGCGCAATTCACTCACGCTAACTGAAGCCGAAGTAAGCCAGTTGCTCGAAAACAATACTCCTTACGTCGTCCGGATTAAAATTCCCGAAGACGAGCAGGTTTCATTTATAGATTTAATACGCGGGATGGTGACGTTTGAAACCAACCTGGTCGATGATAAAGTGCTTCTTAAGGCAGATGGAATGCCAACCTACCATCTTGCGGTTGTTGCCGACGATAAAGCAATGGAAATTACACATGCTTTCCGGGGTGAGGAATGGCTGCCTTCCGCGCCGATCCACATCCTGTTGTGGAAGTATCTCGGCTGGGGCAATGAAATGCCGCAGTGGGTGCATCTGCCATTGATCTTAAAGCCGGACGGCAACGGAAAGCTCAGCAAGCGTGATGGCGACAGGCTTGGATTTCCCGTGTATGCACAGAATTGGACCGATCCAAAGACAGGCGATCTGACAAAAGGCTTCAAGGAACTGGGTTTCATGCCCGAAGCATTCGTCAACCTTCTGGCCATGCTGGGCTGGAATGATGGTACTGACCAGGAGATCTTTACCCTGGAAGAACTGGTTGAACGTTTCTCTCTTGACCGCGTCAGTAAAGCCGGGGCGAAGTTTGACTATGAAAAGGCAAAATGGTACAACCACGAGTGGATTAAACGTGCCGATGCCAGCAAGATCCTTCCTTTTGTAAAGGAGTCATTTGCCGCTGATTCGGTTTCCATCGAAGACGATGCCTTTCTCATGAAAGTGATCGATCTGGTTAAAGACCGTTGTAACTTATTGTCGGACTTTACCACACAAAGCAGCTACTTCTTTGTTTCTCCTAAGGATTATGACCTCGCTGCGGTAAAACCGAAATGGACGGCAGAGAAGTCGGCATTTTTTGAAGCCTATCTTCCGATGATAGATGATCTGCCTGCAGCGGAACTGGAAGAGAAATTCAAGGCCCTTGCTGCGGAAAAGGGCATCAAGCCGGGAGAGCTGATGCTGCCGTTGCGCATTATGCTGGTGGGCGGTAAGTTTGGGCCGGGGGTATTCGACATCGCTGTTTTGCTTGGTAAAACAGAGACTGTAAACAGAATAAAACAGGCGTTAGATGCGTTTAACATAAATTAAAGATATGCAGTGGTTCGGTAAAGGAAGTGGCAATGTGGACGACAGGCGCGGCCTGGGCGGAGGTACCATTGGTGGTGGTGTTGGAATCATCGTTGTGGTTCTGGGATTGATCTTCGGACGTGACTTAACCGGGCTTGTCAGCCAGCTGCCTGTTGGTGGCCAAACCGCAGTAGAAGGTAAAAGAGGGGTACCAACAGATGCCGGTGGTAGGTTTGTAGCCAATGTGCTGTAATCTACCGACTCCGTTTGGATCGCTCAGTTTGCAGCCATGAACAAAGAATACGAGCAGCCGACGCTAACCCTGTTCGATAATAATGTGTCTTCCGCCTGTGGTAATGCAAGTTCTTCTGTCGGGCCTTTTTACTGCCCGGCAGACCGCCATGTGTACATCGACCTGACCTTTTACAACGAATTAAAGAACCGTTTTGGTGCAGCGGGAGACTTTGCCCAAGCCTATGTCATTGCACATGAAGTTGGACACCATGTTCAAAATCTGCTCGGTATTTCCGACAAAATGGACCGGTACCGTAGTCAGCTGAGTGAGGTCGAGTACAATAAGCTGTCGGTTAAACTGGAACTGCAGGCAGATTTCTTTGCCGGCCTCTGGGCCCATGATGCACAAAAACTTCAAAGTTTTCGTTTAGATGAGGGAGACATTGAGGAAGCCTTAACCGCCGCGAATGCCATTGGTGATGATAAATTGCAGCAGCAGGCGCAAGGTGAGGTGGTTCCGGACTCTTTTACCCACGGAACATCTGAACAACGTATGTTTTGGTTCAGGAAAGGGTTCGAAACCGGAGACATCAACCAGGGCGATACTTTTAATGCCATTTCTCGCTAAGTCCTCCGAAATTTGTATAATTGGTTAAATATTTGCTTATTGTTTAATTTATAACTTAATACGTATTGATAATCCCTGACCCATCTGGCGTCGAACTGAAGATAAATAATGATTCTAATTGTAGATGATACACCAGAGAACCTGATCTCTTTAAAAAAGGTTCTTGAAAAACACAATTTTGAAGTAGATACCGCTTCCTCAGGCGAAGAAGCTTTAAGAAAAGTACTCAAAAATGAGTACGTTTTAATCATTCTGGATGTACAAATGCCTGGAATGGATGGTTTCGAGGTCGCTGAGGCGATATCGGGCTACAGCAAAGCAAAGGAAACTGCAATCATATTCTTGTCTGCAGTAAATACAGAGAACAGATTTATTACCAAAGGATACTCATCGGGTGGTTTGGATTACATCACCAAGCCGGTTGATATGAGTATTTTGTTGCTAAAGGTGAAGACGTTTTATCGTATCTATGAGCAGAGCCGTAAACTCATTGAGATTCAGAATGCCTTGCTGGAAGAAATTGAGTTCCGGAAGCAGGCCGAACATAAGAAAGACGAATTCATCAGCATTGCCAGCCACGAACTTAAAACTCCGCTCACCAGCGTAAAAGGTTATGTACAGCTGTTGGAAAGAAGTATTGACAAGGGCGACAAGGAGACGATAAAGAAACACCTGCAGAAGGCACAGGTGCAGCTGGAAAAGCTTAACGAGCTTATCGCCGATCTACTGGACATTTCAAAAATCGAAAGCGGCAAGCTGAAGTTCAACAAGCAGTTCTTCAACCTGGAAGATCTGCTGCAGAACATCATAGAGATCATGCATCAGTCGAATCCTGAATTCACCATCACCAAAGTGGG
>JARKUW010000122.1 GCA_029851965.1 Bacteroidota bacterium
TGCTGCAAATGCATAAGGACCAAACGCAGACCAGACGCACACCAACCCCAGACCAAACGCACACCAAGCGCACAGGTTGTGTGCGTTTCCTGTGCGTTTGATGTTTGACTCATCTGTAATTTTTCCCTTGATGGACGTGGTTCGGCATGGCCTTAAGACACTGCAATTCAGCCTGGCAAACAAATGCAGCGATGGAGCAATATATTTCAGTTAACCCCTTGATTTATAAAATGTATCTTCCTACCTTTGCAGTCCCTTTATTAGGGGTAAAGTTTTTAAAACACTTAATAGAAAACAAAAAACAATGCCAACCATTCAACAATTAGTTAGAAAAGGTAGAGTAGCACTGGAGTTCAAGAGTAAGTCTCCAGCGTTGGACAGCTGTCCACAGCGAAGAGGTGTATGTACACGTGTATATACCACTACCCCTAAAAAACCAAACTCAGCAATGCGTAAAGTTGCCCGTGTACGTTTAACCAATGGAAAAGAGGTGAATGCCTATATCCCTGGTGAAGGTCACAACTTACAGGAGCACTCCATTGTATTGATCCGTGGTGGTCGTGTTAAAGATTTACCAGGTGTACGTTACCACATCATCCGTGGTGCATTAGATACATCAGGTGTAGCTGGTCGTAACCAACGTCGTTCGAAATATGGTACTAAACGTCCTAAACCAGGACAAGTAGCTGCGGCACCAACAAAAGGTAAAAAGAAATAATTAGGAGGAAACAAAAATGAGAAAGTCAAAACCAAAAAAGAGAATTATCCTTCCTGATCCGAAATTTAACGATGTTATGGTGACCAGGTTTGTAAACAATATGATGTATGATGGAAAGAAATCCATTGCATATGATATTTTTTATAACGCAGTTGAACTTGCTGAGAAAAGAGCAGGTGAAAGCGGACTAGAAGTGTGGAAACGTGCTTTAACGAATGTAATGCCTGCAGTAGAGGTTAAATCCCGCCGTGTTGGTGGTGCTAACTTCCAGGTACCTACAGAGGTTAGGCCTGACCGTAAGATTGCTTTAGGCATGAAATGGTTGATTTCTTACGCACGCAAACGTGGTGAAAAAACAATGAAAGAGAAATTAGCAGGTGAAATTGTTTCAGCAGCTAAAGGTGAAGGTGCGGCAGTTAAGAAAAAAGAAGATACGCACAAAATGGCTGAAGCCAACAAAGCGTTCTCCCATTTCCGTTTTTAATTAAATCATAAGATGTCAAGAGATTTAAGATATACAAGAAATATAGGTATTGCAGCTCACATTGATGCGGGTAAAACCACAACAACAGAGCGTATCCTATACTATGCAGGTGTTAGTCATAAAATTGGTGAAGTGCACGAAGGTGCCGCAACAATGGACTGGATGGCACAGGAGCAGGAGCGTGGTATTACCATTACTTCTGCTGCAACTACAGTAGGTTGGAAATACAGAGGACAAGATTACCACATTAACATCATTGATACACCGGGTCACGTGGATTTTACCGTTGAGGTAAACCGTTCCCTACGTGTATTGGATGGATTGGTTTTCTTATTTTCTGCGGTTGATGGTGTTGAGCCTCAATCTGAAACCAACTGGCGCCTTGCATACAACTTCAATGTTGCCCGTATTGGTTTCGTAAACAAAATGGACCGTTCCGGAGCTGACTTCTTGAAAGTTGTTGGACAGGTTAAAAGCATGTTGGGCAGTAACGCTGTTCCTTTGCAATTGCCGATCGGTTCTGAAGACAGCTTCAAAGGTGTTGTTGATTTGATCAACAACCGTGGTATCGTATGGAATGAGCACGATAAAGGGATGACCTTTACTGAAGTTCCGATTCCTGATGATATGCTTGACGAAGTTGCAGAATGGAGAGAGAAATTATTGGAATCTGTAGCGGATTACGATGAGAGCCTGATGGAGAAATTCTTCGAAGATCCAAACAGCATTACTGAGCGTGAAATTTTAGACGCTTTACGTAAAGCTGTTTTAGATGCGAAGATCGTTCCTATGGTTTGTGGTTCTTCTTTCAAAAACAAAGGTGTTCAAACGATGCTTGATTACGTGATGGAATTATTGCCTTCACCAATGGATCAGGAAGGTGTTGTGGGTACCAACCCGAACACAGGAGAAGAAGTTTTGCGTAAACCGAGCGAAGCAGAACCTTTTGCAGCTTTAGCATTTAAAATTGCAACGGATCCTTTCGTAGGTCGTTTGTGCTTTATCCGTGTTTACTCAGGTAACTTAGAAGCGGGTTCTTATGTATATAATGCCCGTTCTGAAAATAAAGAGCGTATTTCCCGTATCTTCCAGATGCATGCAAACAAGCAAAATCCAATTCCTAATGTAGGTGCTGGTGATATTGCTGCGGTAGTTGGATTTAAAGATATCAAAACTGGAGATACACTTTGTGATGAGAAAAACCCAATTATCCTGGAGTCAATGAACTTCCCTGAGCCGGTTATCGGTTTGGCTATTGAGCCTAAAACTCAGGCAGACGTTGACCGTTTAGGTATGGGCTTAGCTAAATTGGCTGAAGAAGATCCTACTTTCAGGGTTCAAACTGACGAGGAAACTGGTCAGACTGTAATCTCTGGTATGGGTGAGCTTCACCTGGACATTCTGATCGACCGTTTGAAACGTGAGTTTAAAGTGGAAGTTAATCAGGGCGCTCCTCAGGTTGCTTACAAAGAGGCAATCACTGCTTCAACTCAGCACCGTGAAACGTACAAGAAACAAACGGGTGGTCGTGGTAAATTCGCGGACATCCAGGTGATCATATCGCCAATCGATCCTGACTTTGAAAAAGGTGGTTTACAATTCGTAAACGAGATTGTTGGTGGTTCGATTCCACGTGAATTTATCCCTTCAGTTGAAAAAGGTTTTGCTGCTGCCATGTCTAATGGTGTGATTGCAGGATACCCGCTTCCTGATATGAAAGTTCGTTTGATTGATGGATCATTCCACGCAGTCGATTCAGATGCGTTATCTTTCGAGATTGCTGCACGTTCTGCTTTCCGTGAGGCTTTGCCTAAATGTAAGCCAGTATTGATGGAGCCTATCATGAAAATCGAAGTACTTACTCCGGAAGAAAACATGGGTGATGTTATGGGTGACTTAAACCGTCGTCGTGGTCAGCTTCAGGGTATGGACACACGTAACGGTTCTCAAGTAATCAAAGCGCTTGTTCCACTTTCTGAAATGTTCGGTTATGTAACGCAGTTACGTACCATCACTTCTGGTCGTGCAACGTCTACTATGGAGTTTGATCACTATGATCCGGCACCTAAAAACGTACAGGAAGAAGTGATTGCAAAATCAAAAGGAAAAGTTAAATCCATAGATTAAATCTAATCGGAAACCTGTTATTAATAGCTCTAACAGGTTTCCTTAATTAAAATATTATGAGCCAAAGAATCAGAATTAAATTAAAATCTTACGATTACAATCTAGTAGATAAATCTGCTGAGAAAATCGTTAAAACTGTTAAGCCTACGGGTGCAGTGGTTAGCGGACCGATTCCGTTGCCTACAGAAAAGAAAATCTTTACTGTTTTGCGTTCACCACACGTGAACAAAAAAGCAAGAGAGCAATTTCAATTGTGCGCTTACAAACGTTTGTTAGATATCTACAGCTCTAACTCTAAAACAGTTGATGCCTTGATGAAGCTTGAATTGCCTAGCGGTGTTGAAGTAGAAATCAAAGTTTAATGAAGCTTGATTAAACAAAAAAGCCGGTGCATCATTGCACCGGCTTTTTTGTTTACCAGGGATTTATTGATGATAAGCCGCTTATTTTCCGCGGCTTTTGTATTCTTCGAGCTTGTTGCGTTCATCCTGAAGTTCCCTTGCCAGCTTCTTTTCTTTTTCGTTCGCCTTTACCTTGTAGCTCTGGTATTCTGTAGCGATCTCTTCATACAAACCCGATCGGTATTTGGCTTCATGAATGTGCTTTGCAGAACGGATGATCACAAAGGCAAGTCCGAGCGCAAGTGCCACAATTAAACCCCATACGATGGTGTTGTAGGTTGACTTCTCAAATGAGATGCCCATGAAGGTGATTTCGTTTAACTTCTGGTTGGAAGTGCTCAGTGCCGTTTCTTTTCCCGCGATCTGGTTCTTTAGGTCGGCAATCGTTTTTTGCTGCCCGGCTATTGTAGCTTTCGATGTTCTAAGTTGTTTGCGTTCTGTCCGGAGCGTATCGCTCACGTTTTTCCAAAAGGAATTTAACCGCTGCGGCGTAATGATTTTTGATCCATAGTAATTTTTTGACTGTGAAATCAGTTGCTTAAACTGGCCGTTTAGCGTGGGATCAACCTTCAGCGTGTCCTGAGCTAAGGTTCTTTCAGTACCGATCGTGAAAATCAGCAAGGCAATAAATGGGAGTATAAATTTTTTCATAAAGTTTGGTAATATGTAATTTAACATTAAAACGTTAATTTTATTGTGTTCCGGCGGCAGATGTTATCTTTGCTGCAATGTCGGTATTACTATTTACGATCATTGTTTTATTGGGTTCTTTTTTAGCAGGGCTCGTCGGTTCGTTAACAGGTTTAGGTGGAGGTGTAATCATTATACCACTTTTAACACTGGTTCTGGGAGTTGACATTCATTATGCAATAGGAGCTTCCATTGTATCTGTCATTGCCACTTCATCCGGTTCTGCTGCCGCCTATGTAAAGGAAGGCATTACCAACATCCGGATCGGGATGTTCCTGGAAATCGCGACGACTATCAGTGCTATTCTGGGCGCCGTTGTAACGATATACATTAACCCAAGTTATATTGCTGTTGTGTTTGGTTTGATCCTGTTGTTTTCTGCCGTGATGATGCTGCGCAAGAAAGAAGATCATTCAGACGAGGGGCCTCCGGGCAAACTGGCCGGTTACCTCCGGCTGAACGGTAGTTACCCGACGGCAGAAGGGTTGAAAGCATACCGTGTCCACAATGTAGCCGGCGGATTTTTCATGATGTTTTTTGCCGGACTGATTTCCGGACTACTTGGTATTGGTTCTGGTGCGTTGAAGGTGGTTGCGATGGATAATATCATGCGGATCCCTTTCAAGGTATCTACAACAACGAGTAATTTCATGATGGGGGTTACTGCGGCTGCCAGTGCGGTGGTTTATCTGCACCGGGGTCAAATTGATCCTGGGATTGCAATGCCGGTCTGTGTAGGTGTATTACTTGGTGCAACAGTTGGTTCCCGTGTGTTACTGAAGACAAAGTCTGAAAAGCTGAAGATGGTGTTTGCACTGGTTGTTGTATTCCTTGCAGTTCAGATGATTTATAATGGTTTAAGCGGCAATTTATGAGAGATAGCGCCAAACGAATAACAAGTGATAAAGATACGCAGCAGATCATAGGTACGCTGCTGCGGGTAGGCGTGCTTCTGGCGATGGTTGTGGTATTGGTTGGCGGCGTCATTTATATCATTTCTGACGGGTCCGCACGGGCCGATTACAGCAACTTCGTTCCAGGTAACTCCAGTCTGACCTCTTTTGCCTCGATAATTGATGGCTTGCTGGCTTTCGACGGGAAAGCAATTATACAATGCGGAATACTGTTGCTTATTTTTACACCCATTTCGAGGGTCATTCTGTCGGTTGTGAGCTTCTTCCTGGAGCGCGATTACCTGTATGTGGCCATCGGTCTTGTTGTTTTAACCATTATAATGTTCAGTTTAAGCAATAAGTTGGTAGGCTAAAGCTTGCACCATTGTATGTTAGCACAACCATCTGATAATAATAGTACTTATTTCGAAAAATAATAAGCTAACTATTTGAAAATTAAGATTTCTTTCTTATTTTTGCCCTCCCTTAACGGGAGTGTATCCACCTTGAACGAAGCCCTACTGCTTCGATGGGTGTTAAATTTTAAAAAAGAAAATGTCAGGTATTATTGGAAAAAAAGTAGGAATGACCAGCATTTTCGACGCCGATGGAAAGAACATTCCATGTACGGTGATCGAAGCTGGGCCTTGTGTTGTAACACAGGTTAAGACCGAAGAGAAAGACGGTTACGTTTCAGTTCAATTGGGTTTCGACGAAGCCAAAGCAAAAAACACTACTCAACCACTTAAAGGCCATTTTGCAAAAGCAAACACTACGCCGAAACGTAAGTTGGTGGAATTTGATCCGTTTGAAGAGTCTATCGCTCTTGGAGACACGATCACAGTTTCCATCTTTAATGAAGGCGATTTTGTTGATGTAGTTGGTACCTCAAAAGGTAAAGGATTCCAGGGTGTTGTAAAACGTCATGGTTTCGGCGGTGTTGGTGGTCAGACCCACGGTCAGCACAACAGAATGCGTGCTCCAGGATCTTTGGGTGCGGCGTCGTATCCAGCTCGTGTATTTAAAGGTATGCGTATGGCGGGAAGAATGGGTGGTGACAGAGTAAAGGTTCAGAACTTACAAGTTTTGAAAGTTTATGCTGATCAAAACCTTGTTGTAGTTAGTGGTTCCGTACCGGGAGCTAAGGGTTCTTACGTAATCTTAGATAAGTAAGCAGATGGAAGTTAAAGTATTAAACATTTCAGGACAAGAAACAGGTGCCACAGTGCAACTTCCTGAGTCAGTTTTTGGCATATCACCTGTTGATCATGCTATTTATTTAGATGTGAAGCAGTATTTGGCGAATCAACGTCAAGGTACGCACAAGTCTAAGCAACGTAATGAGATTGCTGGTTCTACCCGTAAGCTATACAAACAAAAAGGTACTGGCGGTGCTCGTGCCGGAAGTATTAAATCTCCATTGTTTAATGGTGGTGGTCGTGTGTTTGGTCCTCAGCCACGTGACTATAGTTTCAAATTGAATAAGAAATTAAAATCTCTTGCACGTAAGTCAGCATTGTCTTACAAAGCACAAGACAACAATGTTGTTGTATTGGAAGATTTTACTTTTGACACGATCAAAACTAAAAACTACATCAACTTGGTTAACGCGTTAAGCTTGACTAACGAAAAAACTTTGTTGGTTTTACCTTCACAGAACAACAATATCTATTTATCAAGCAGAAACATTCAGAAAGTGAAAGTTACTACTGCTGATCAGTTGAATACTTATGATGTATTGAACTGCGGCAAGCTTTTGTTAACTGCGGATTCTGTTAAAACATTGGAGGAGGCATTTGCCAAATAATATGGAATTTTTAAAGAAACCAATATTAACTGAGAAAGCTTCTAGCTTAACAGAAAAGTCTAACCGCTTCACTTTCAAAGTTG
>JARKUW010000047.1 GCA_029851965.1 Bacteroidota bacterium
TATCGGGCTGGACATGTTTCTTGGAAAGGACAGTCGCTTTTACGGCGCGATCGTTCAGAATGTACCGCGGTACATCTCCCGGAGATTCAGCCCGGAATACATCGTACCCCGTCTCACGGAGACCTTCGCCAGAGAAGAGTTGTTCCCGGAGCGTGACGAAGACCGGACGCTGTTGTCTAAGATGGTACAAAATGGAAAGATCCTGTATTTCATGGATCAGGTACTGGACACCAAGGTGCCGGACTCCGTCAAAATAGGCTACACAGCCAAGCAGCTGGAATGGTGTAAGGTATATGAAGGCAACATCTGGGGCTTCTTTATGGAAAGCGATCTGCTCTTCAGCACCAACTATCAGAAAATACAGGTGTACCTGAGTGAGGGACCATTTACCCCAGGGCTTGGTGAAAAGAAAGAGTCTGCACCGAAACTTGGTGTATGGACCGGCTGGCAGATCGTACGCAAATACATGGAAGAGAACCCGAAAGTAACGCTTCAGGAACTCATGGCGGAACGCGATTCAGAAAAGATCCTCCGGGCCTCCAGGTATAAGCCTAAGATGTCTTAGACGTGTTCCATACGAACCAGGTCATCACCAATCAGCACCGGTATTGCCTCACAGATATTTAGCTGCAAGCAGAACTGAACATCCCGTTCGATATTTAGGGCCGCGAGGCGGTGGCTGTGGGAAGATTTCGATATGTAGGTTCTGAGGTCGTCTTTTGCTACCCGGTAAAGATCCTCGGCAGCAACACCTGAGTCGTCAAATTCTGTGAAACTTTCACGGATCTCGCTTACAACTGCTCCGGCGAAAAGGGTATCCTCCAGATTGAACTGATCTTTCCATCCCGCACAAAGGAGCAGCACATCATGAGGCTGTGTTTTAAGCCAGCTGCTTAATGCGTGTAAGTTCAGGAACGAGCCTACGACTACCTGTTTTGCACGGCTACGGGCCATATGCAACGCCTTGGTGCCATTTGTTGTGGTTAATACAACTGTTTTGCCGGCAACCTGTTCCTTCGTGTAGGAAAAGGGTGAGTTGCCAAAATTATAGCCCTCCACTACCGAACCATTCCGCTCCGCGGCCAGTAGATAACCATGTTTGGAATAATTCAGGCAGTCTTCTACCTGCGCAACAGGAATGATGGCTTTTGCGCCATTATCAATTCCATAAACGATGGAAGAAGTGGCCCGGAGTATGTCAATAACAACGACAATACTATTTTCTATATCATATAAGCCCAGTAAAGCGGGCGTTAAACAAACTTCAATTTTTCTTTGCATACTGTTGTAGGGAGACTGCCCTAGCTTCGAGAGAATGGATTTATTTATAAAAAGGGAACTTTACGACTTTGGCTTTAAGCTTATTGTTGCGGATGAGTATGTAGATCTCAGCGCCTTCCTGGGCAAACTCCTTAGACACATACCCCATCCCTATTGCTTTTTGTAGTGAGGGCGATTGTGTACCTGAAGTAACCCGGCCGATGATGTTTCCTTCGGCATCTGCAATCTGGTAATCATGGCGGGCGATGCCCCTGTCGATCATTTCAAACCCCACCAGTTTGCTCTTTATGCCTGCTTCTTTCTGTGCCTTCAATGCAGCACTGTTGGTAAAATCTTTAGTGAACTTGGTGATCCAGCCCAGGCCTGCCTCCAGCGGCGAGGTCGTATCGTCAATATCGTTACCATACAGGCAGAATCCCATTTCTAACCGCAGCGTATCCCGCGCACCCAGTCCGATGGGCTTAATACCAAATGGCGCTCCGGCTTTAAAAATCGCATCCCAGATCACTTCCGCATGTTCATTTTCAAAGTAAATCTCGAAGCCACCGGCACCGGTATAGCCTGTCGCAGAAACCAGGACGTTATCCACTCCGGCGAACTTGCCTTTGCTGAACGTATAGTATTCCATCGAAGCAAGATCAAGGTCTGTGAGGCTTTGTAAGGCCTCTGCAGCTTTTGGCCCCTGAACGGCCAGTAAGGATGTTTTATCAGATATATTGTGCATTTCCACCCCCTGGGTGTTGTACTTCTCGATCCAGTCCCAGTCTTTCTCGATGTTGCTTGCATTCACAACCAACATATAGGACTGTTCTGTGAGGCGGTAAACAAGCAGGTCATCTACAATTCCGCCCTCTTCGTTCGGAAGGCAGGAATATTGAATTTTGCCGTCGTACAATTTAGATGCATCATTGCTGGTTACGCGTTGAATCAGATCCAGGGCATGCTCACCTTTCAGGATAAACTCGCCCATATGAGATACATCAAAGACCCCTACTCCATTTCTTACAGTTGAATGTTCAGCATTTATGCCTTCATATTGTACAGGCATGTTGTATCCTGCAAACGGCACCATTTTAGCACCTAAAGAGATGTGCTTACTGGTTAACGATGTATCTTTCATTACGATCTTTTAAAATTGCAGACCAAAAGTACATAATTTTACGTACTTAGCAGCTCATTATAGACCTTGAACATCCTTTCGGCGATTAAAGTGATGTCATAGTTGCGCTCCACGGTCCGCCGGGCATTCTCTCCGATTTCCTGCCACTTGCCTGGAATGGTGATACACTGGAGGATACACCGGTAAAATTCATCGGGCGTATCCGCAAGCAGAATGTCCTTGCCATGTTCGCAGCTGATGCCCTCGGCAGCAATTGTAGTTGCAATGATACACTTCCGCATGGCCATTCCTTCGAGGATCTTCACACGCATGCCACTGCCGGATAGAAGCGGAACAATCATAATCCCCTTGGAATTCATAAATTCCACGGCATCATAGATCTGTCCTTCCACAACTACATTGTCTGAGTCGTATTCAAAGAGATGTTTCGGCATGTTCTTTCCGGCGATGTAAAACCGGAGCTCGCTGTTGAGTTCCTCTATATCGGGCCAGACTTCATCCAGGAACCATTCGATTCCTTCTCTGTTGGGAAGCCAGTCCATAGATCCAAGATGAAATAAGGTAGGGAAGCTTGTTGCCGCGGCAGATGCCGGATACTGTTGCATATCCAGCGCCACTGGAAATACATCGAGGCTGCACTGGCAGCCAAAACGCAGGATGTCCTGGCGGTCGGGTTCACTGATCGCAAAAATCTTGTGAAAACGATTGATCTGTTCCGTTTCATAGGCTTTAAGCCTCCGGGCAAGGAACTGCAGGTAGTGCCGCCTTGGTGTGAACTTCTCAGATTCTGAAATACGCTCCCAGATGTTAAAAACAATGTTATGAGCCCTGTAGATCAGGCGCGCCTTACTGTTGGCTTTGACGACATCAAGATAAGGAACGACGAAAAGGCTTTCGAATTGAATGATGTCAAACTCCGTCTCCCGCAATACGTTTTCCAGCAACCGCGCTGCCTCTTCTTCATAAAACCTGGAAACGTTATAGGATTGGCTGGAGAAAATATTAAACAATGCATCCCAGACGTTGACGTCCGTATCTAAATCGTACGAATGAAAGCTGAGGTTTTCAAATACAGGATCGTAAATGTCCGCCACGTCCACCCAGTGCTTATTGGGGTTGATGCTGAACAAAGTGATTTCTACCCCCAGTGCCTGCAACCCTTTAATGGTGTTGTAAACCACAATGGGATATCCGCTGTTGGGCGGAAAAGGGACCCTATTGGTAAGAAATAATGCTTTCAATGTATGTGAAAATACAAATTATAGTTCGACTTTTTCAAGCCTGTCGAGCGCCGGATCTGTGATTGTAAAAGTTTTACGGTGGTATGGCGTGAGGCCACGCTCCAGTGAGACAATCCGGTGGGCAGCCGTTGGGTAGCCTTTATTCTGGTGCCATTCATATTCCGGATGCTCCAGGGCAATGTTCGCCATATACTCATCGCGGTGTGTCTTTGCAAGTATTGACGCTGCAGCGATATTCAGATATTTACCATCACCCTTTACAATGCAGGCGTGTGGAATGTCTGAATAGGCTTTAAACCTGTTTCCATCGATCGTTAAGTATTGAGGGATCACCAACAGCTTTTCAATTGCCCGGTGCATCGCCAGGAATGAAGCGTTCAAAATATTGATCTGATCTATTTCGTGGTTGTCGACCGAGCCTACTGCCCAGCAGATGGCTTCTTCCTCAATGATGGTGCGCAGGGAACTACGTTGTTCGTGTGTTAACTTCTTGGAGTCGTTCAACTCTTTTGACCTGAATTTCCGCGGTAAGATCACTGCTGCAGCATATACTGGTCCGGCAAGGCAACCTCTTCCGGCCTCGTCACACCCCGCTTCTATCAGGTCCTTCTGGAAACAATTGATTAACATACCGCAAAGTTATAAAATTTTAAACGGTTACGTTTTGTGATTTTACATCAAAAGCATCCCGCAAGCCGATGGCAAGCAGGTTGAAAGCATATACGGTAAGCATGATGGCTAGTCCCGGCAGGACGGCAAGGTAGGCCGCATCCATGATGATGTATCCGTAATGCTCCTTGATCATTGTTCCCCAGCTTGGCATCGGCGGCTGTGCGCCAAATCCAAGGAAGCTTAGACCGGTTTCCAAAAGAATGGCAGAAGCAAAATTGGCGGAGGCAACCACGAGGATCGGGCCGGCGATGTTTGGTAAGATGTGTTTCGCAATGGTCCGGGTAGTGCTGTATCCAAGGGCCTTGGAAGCTTCCACAAATTCCACTTCCTTCAGGGCCATTACCTGCCCCCGTACCAGCCTGGCTACATCCACCCAGGTCGAAAGGCCTACCGCGATAAAGATTTGCCAGAAACCTTTACCTAAAGCAAAGGAGATGGCAATCACCAGCAGCAGGGATGGCAAAGACCAGATGACGTTCATGAACCAGCTGATGGCAGCATCTACCTTGCCGCCGAAATATCCGGCCATCGCGCCCAGTGTGACACCGATGAAAAGCGAGATCAACACAGCCATCAGGCCCACAGACAAGGAAACCCGGATCCCGAGCACCAGCCGGCTGTACATATCACGTCCATACATATCTGTTCCGAGCAGGAACCGCTGACTGTAGATATTCTTTGCTGCAAATTCCTTTTGCAGGGCTTCGGGGCTTTGCTTCAGATCGCAGTCCGGGCAGAGCTCCGCAATTTTATACGAGCGCTCCTCACCCGCATCATCGTCTCCGATATATTCTGTAGCAATTATGTTTTCCTTCTCAAAGCGGTAGCCGGAGATTGGCATGCTCTTGAAATTGCTTTCCTGCCCATACAACATGAGTTCAAGGGCGTTAACCTGTTCAATACTTTTGTTCCGCGAGATTATAAGGAACTCAAATGAACGGCCCGGCTTTTTATTGCTGAGCTGCAGGTGCATGGTGTTTGCCATTGGTGTCTTATCCGGCGTGATCAGGTAGCCCAGAACACCCATGAGCAGAAGTGAAAGAATAAAAATCAATCCACTTAACGCAAGCTTGTTGCGCCGGAATTTTAACCAGATCTTTTTAGAAGGGCTATTTTGATTCATTATTTAACCATTCTCCCTTTCCAATTGTATTTGCCCGAATTTCCGGCAATTCCGATATAAATAATGTAGACAATATGCATGAGGTTCAATACAGGCAACAGGATTAAGAGTTCCATACGTTTTGCAAAACGGGTCACATGGGTTAAAAATATCAGTTCAATGGCTATTTTGATCAGCAGCTGGGTTAATCCAACAACTAAATACCCGATTTTAAATATACCAATGCCTAAATTTAAAACAATACTTAAGTTGAAAAGCCATACGAATATGCCCAGTACAATGATGCTTTTGTTTTTATATCGGGTGCTCTTAGATGCCCAGCGCTTCCGTTGCTGAATGAATTCGGTCAGCGTAGGTTTTGCTTGGGTGTACACAATGGCTTCCCTACTTTTCAGAAATCCAATTTTATTCCCGTATCTCGCCGCGATTTTATGAAGCAAGAGTTCGTCGTCGCCCGAAGCCAGGTCGTCAATCCCAGTGAAGCCACCAACTTCATAAAATGCATCCCGCTCATAGGCCAGGTTGGCGCCGTTACAAGTAGAGGGGCTGTTGTTTCCAATGGTGGACGCACCCATACCGATGAGGTACAGGAACTCCAGGGATTGTGCGCGCTCAAAGAAGCTCTTTTCTTCAAAAAATGCCACGGGCGATGAAATCATTTTATATCCACCTTTCTGATGGTAGGCAACAATGGTTTTCAACCAATCCGGGCCCATGCGGCAGTCGGCATCAGTGGTAACAATTAGCTTTCCACTCGCCTGGCCGATGGCTGTTTGAATGGCTTTCTTTTTATAAGAATTGATGGTTTGAGCTTCATTTAAAGTGATCAGCTTAACACCTTGTGCATGGAAAGCGGCAATTACATCCCCTGTACCATCTGTTGAATGATCATCAATGAATATGATTTCCACTAAGGACTTCGGATAGGTCTGTGCAAGCAGATCCGTTATGGTCTTGCTGATGTTTTCCGCTTCATTTCTGGCAGCAACAATAATGGAGACCGGAATCTCTTCAGAACCGGCAGAAGGACCTGCAACTTTGAAATATCGTAATCGCTTCCAGCCAACTATAAAGGACAGCACAACGGCTACGTAAAGGAGCGTCAGCAAGACCGAGATAAGGTTAGGTACGTTTAAGGGTTCCAAAAAAATTGAGTTTAAAGACGAAATAACTGCCTAATATAGCAGGAATAATAATATTTATTAACCAGATGCTGGCTGTGCAGGCTACAATTGACGCATTATCGTCCGTAACATAGTTGAAGAAGAACAATGCAGTTACACTGCGGATACCAACATCAAAGATATCCAGGGAAGGCAAGTTGGACTGGATAAAAAACAAGATACACACCATCATGGTGATGTCGGAAAAGTGCAGACCAGGAATGAGCCAGTAAAACATAATGAAATACTGGGTGCTGAAAACGATGTACCTTGCCAGACAGAAGAGCAAAATTTTGAGAAGTTCCGATTTCTTGTATCTGGCCAGGACCATATAGAATTTCTTGTACTTACGCGTGAGCCGCATGGACAATAAAATGCCATTCAGCCATTTTATATTGAAATAAAATACCGTAAGAAACATGGAAAACAGGAAAGCCAGAAAGCAGAGTACAAAAAAGAAACGGAAATCGATTTCTTTAAACCTGAAGATGAAGATGCAGAGGGCAATGGATCCGAACACGTTGGTCAGCACCATCTGCCCAATGTTTCCGACAGCCATGGATACCACCCCCATGACACGCCGCTTAGGGGACAGGAAGAATACCCTGCCGCCGTACTCCCCAAGCCTGTTGGGCGTAAACACAGCCCATGTCAGGCCGCAGAATACAGACTCTATGGACTTCCAGATACTTATCTCTTCGATCCTGCTGACCAGCCGCTTCCATTTCACCGCCTCCAGGCCCCAGTTTACGAACATCAGGAAGATCACGGAAGAAAGCACTAACGTGATCTCTTCACCTGGAATGGAATCCAACAACGTCAGGAAACTTCTCAGGTCCTGATTGGCCGTGAGCCTGATGTAGATGAAGTAGAATGCGAAGACAACAATTGCAATCTTAACGACGATAGAAAATATACGTTTGTAATCTGCTGTCAATTTATTTACGTCCACTCTGTGCAAATATGCTTATTATTGTTCTATGTTGGTTGAAAAAAAGGAAAGGGTGATCATGGGGATCGATCCGGGAACTGCAGTAATGGGTTACGGATTGATTCTCGAGAAAGGGAGTAAAATTCAATTGATAAGCATGGGCGTCGTCCGGATGGAACACCTCGACGACCACTTTCTGAAGCTTCAAAGAATATTTGAGAAAACCGTTGCACTCATCGATGAGTATAAACCAGACGTACTTGCGCTGGAAGCACCGTTTTACGGGAAGAACATTCAGGTGATGCTTAAACTGGGCAGAGCACAGGGTGTTGCAATGGCTGCAGCCTTGTCCAGAGGGATTCCGGTTACGGAATATGCACCACGAAAGATCAAGCAATCTATTACAGGCAATGGCAGTGCAGGAAAGGAACAGGTTGCTGCCATGTTGCAGAATTTACTGGGCTTTAAAGAAACACCAGAATTTCTTGATGCAACAGATGGCTTGGGTGTTGCGGTATGCCACTCCTTTCAGCGCGTGAGCACAACGGGATCAGGGAAATCATACTCCGGCTGGGCAGCTTTTGCAAAGGACAACCAGAAGCGTCTGAAATCATAAATTGGATAACGCTAAAAAGCCCTGTGCAGTTGATCTGCACAGGGCTTTCGTATGTATTGAGTTGTAACCTTAAGAACCTAAAATCTTAAAAACAGCTTTAAAGCAAAATGCTGCTCCTACAAAAAGGATCAACCACGATATGAGGGAAAGCGTAGATGACTCACCAGCGAAGCGTAAGAAAACCCCTACTGTCGCGATCACTATACCTAAAAGTAACGTCTTATATATACCTAAGTCATTTGCATTTTGCATGCTCTTAGTACTGTAAATTGGTTTTTTCTCCATTTTTTAAATTTTTACTGGCACAAAATTAATATTAATCGGGGTATAAAAAAGCATTATTGCTAATAAGTTTTCAGTCCTTCAATCCTTGCATTCGCCTTATCCTGATCGGATTGCTTGTCTACCTTGTAAAATTGTTTCTCCCAATCACCATACATCGGGTTCGGAAGCACAATATACTGGGTACCAAATTTCTGCTGCGCAGCATCCACCTGTTCTATGGTGTTCTTCCCTTCCCTGTAGAATACATTAGAGAAATCACTTAGATTGTCGCCGCAAAGCATCAGAATGTTGTACTTTTCGGACAGCGCCTTCCTTCTTGGCTCTTTGTCTGAAGTTGTGGTTTTAAAGAGCATGTGCTCCTTATCCGCATACGGAAAGCCAAGCGTCTGCAAGTTTTTCAGCGTTCCTTCCATTTCAGAAACCTCGCGGTTGCTGAGGTAAAAAGTCTCTACCTGCTGCGACGCCGCAAATGTCAGGAATCCAAGTGCTCCAGGAATGGTATCCGCTATACCCTTACTGGTCCAGTTTGCCCAGTCCTGCTGATTGAAGATCTTATGGTTCCGGATTTCATTACCCTGAAACGGAGAGTTGTCCAGAACCGTTTCATCAACATCTACTACCACACAGTTCTTTTTGCCATTGCTGGCCTCCGCAATCTTTGGAACTAAAGACAGCCTGGCAAAATTATAGGCCTGAAATGCTAACGCACGGAACTCGCCCGAGTGTTGCTGCCACAACACAGCGGTGGTGTAATCTCTATATCCGGCTGTACTTGCCGTATCCTGTGCAAGTACACCAAACGGCAAAAACAAGGTAAACGCCGCGAAAATTAATCGTTTCATATTCATCAGATAGGGTAATAAAAAAGCCTCTATCAACTGACAGAGGCTTAAATATAAGTTGTGGATAATTATCCATTTAAAGCCGCCGCACCGCTCACAATTTCCGTTAATTCGGTCGTGATCGCAGCCTGACGGGCCTGATTGTAGGATAACTTCAAAGCCTTCAGCAAATCGCCGGCATTTTCAGTTGCTTTATCCATAGAGGTCATACGGGCACCATGCTCAGAGGCATGAGAGTCCAGAACGGCTCTGTACAGTTGTATTTTAATCGACTTCGGTATCAACTGCTCAACAATCTCTTGCTGGGAAGGCTCCAGAATATAGTCTACATTAGACTTGGAAACTGCAGCCTCTTCCGTTTTCATTAATGGCAATAACTGCTCCGAGGTTACAATCTGTACTGCGGCATTCTTGAAGCGGTTGTACACCAGCTCAACCTTATCATATTCACCCTTAACAAAACCGGCCATGATGGCATCGGTAATCCGGGTAACATTTTCAAACGTTAGCGCATTGTACAGGTCATCGTTATTACCGATCACCTGGTAGTTACGCTTCTGATAGAAGTCCTGTGCCTTTTTTCCAATTGCAATGATTCTCACATCACCTCTTTTGTACTGCTCACTGTACTTCTCCGCAATAAGATTGTTGGTTGCCTTAATAACATTCATATTGAAGGCACCTGCCAAACCACGGTTTGAAGACACTACGACAACTAAAACTTTATTTGGCTCACGATCCTGAATAAAAGGCGATGATGAACCTTCTAAACTAGTAGACAAATTGCTTAAGATGTCCTTTAGTTTAGTAGCATACGGACGTAGCTGTACAATCGCATTGGTAGCACGCTTCAGCTTTGCCGCCGAAACCATTTTCATGGCCTTCGTGATCTGCTGTGTGGATTGTACCGATGATATCCGGATTCTTACTTCTTTTAAATTTGCCATTTTATTTTAGTGGGCGTTAAAGAGATTAATATTTTGCTGAAACCTCTTTAGCAACAGTTTCTAATACACCTGTAATTTCGTCATCAAGTTTCCCTGCTTTCAATCCTTTTAAGGTATCAGGAAAACGCAATTCCAGTTGCTGTAAATATTCAGCCTCAAATGCCTTGATCTTATCTACAGGAACACTACGCATTAAGTTCTTTGTACCGATGTAAACCATAGCTACTTGTTTCTCTACAGTCATCGGAGAGAACTGGCCTTGTTTCAAGATCTCCACGTTACGGGCACCTTTATCCAGGACAGACTTTGTAGCAGCATCCAGGTCAGATCCGAATTTAGAGAAAGCCTCCAATTCACGGTATTGTGCCTGATCCAGTTTCAATGTACCGGCAACCTTCTTCATGGATTTGATCTGCGCATTACCACCCACACGTGATACCGAGATACCTACGTTGATCGCCGGACGAACACCTGCGTTAAACAAGTTGGACTCCAGGAAGATCTGACCATCGGTAATCGAAATTACGTTTGTCGGGATATACGCCGAAACGTCACCTGCTTGTGTCTCAATAATCGGCAAAGCTGTTAGTGAACCACCACCTTTTACGATCCCCTTCAAGGACTCTGGTAAATCGTTCATTGCTTGTGCGATCTCATCATTGGAGTTGATCTTCGCTGCGCGCTCTAACAAACGACTGTGAAGGTAGAAAACGTCTCCAGGATAAGCCTCACGGCCCGGTGGACGACGAAGTAGCAAAGAAACCTCACGGTAAGCTACCGCTTGTTTTGATAAATCATCATAAACAATAAGTGCAGGACGGCCTGTATCACGGAAGAACTCTCCAATCGCAGCACCGGAGAACGGCGCGTAAAACTGAAGTGGAGCAGGATCAGCTGCAGCAGCAGAAACAACTACTGTATACGCCATTGCACCATTTTCTTCCAGTGTACGAACAACGTTCGCTACTGTACTTGCTTTCTGACCGCAAGCAACATATATACAATAAACAGGGTTTCCTGCTTCGTAAAATTCTTTTTGGTTGATGATGGTATCGATACAAACAGCACTCTTACCTGTCTGACGGTCACCAATAACCAACTCACGTTGTCCTCTACCAATTGGAATCATTGCGTCAATCGCTTTAATACCTGTTTGCAAAGGCTCGTTTACCGGCTGGCGATAGATTACGCCTGGCGCTTTACGTTCGATCGGCATTTCGTATGTCGGGCCTAAGATCGGTCCTTTACCGTCGATAGGCTCACCAAGTGTATTTACCACACGGCCAACCATACCTTCACCAACTTTTATAGAGGCAATTTTCTTTGTACGTTTAATGGTGTCGCCTTCTTTGATGTCGCTGTATGGACCCAATAATACAACACCTACGTTATCTTCTTCAAGGTTTAAAACAATCCCTTGTAAACCATTGGCAAACTCGACAAGCTCACCGGATTGTACCTTTGTTAAACCGTATACCCGGGCAATACCATCACCCACTTGTAATACGGTACCAACTTCTTCAAGTTCGGCTTCTGATTTAAAGCCCGCCAATTGCTGCCTGATAATTGCCGAAACTTCGTCTGGTCTTACCTCTGCCATAATTTTATATAATTTCTTTTGTAATCAGTAATCTTATTATCTGTAGTCTGAATTATGCCACACCTTCGGCAAATTCCTTTTTTAGCTTATTTAAACTGCTTGAAATGCTCGCATCAAACTGCTTATCACCAACCTTTAAAACAAATCCGCCGATGATGTTCGGATCAACCTTTTCTTTCAAGATGACCTCATTCGCACCAACCGCCTGTTTCACTATGCCTTCAATCTCTGTTCTGTTGGCCTCTGTAAGTTCAATGGCAGACGTGATTTCAGCGGTCACAATTCCCTTTATCTGGTTGTACTGAACAATAAACTGCTTCGCAGTCGCAAACAAAATTGAAGATCTTCCTTTACTCACAATCAACTGCAAGAAAGTCTTAGTGGCTTTGTGAACCTGATTTCCAAAGATGTTCTCCAAAATTCCTGCTTTCTTGTTAAGTGGGATAATTGGGTTCTTTAAAATGGCTTCCAGTTCTGAATTCTTATCAATCACCTGCTCAATGATAACCATATCATTTCGCATTTCCTCCAGGGCGTTTAGCTCCATGGAAAGATCAATGATTGATTTGGCGTATCTCGAGGCTGCTTTAATTTCTGACATTTTATTTTAATTAGGGCTGAAAAGAACTAGTTTAATTCAACATCCTTTAAAAGACCCGCAACCAACTCCTGCTGTTTCGCTTTGTCCTGTAACTGGCTGCGCAATACACGCTCCGCAATATCAAGGGATAAACTCGACACCTGATTCTTCAGCTCGATTAAAGCCGCTTTCTTTTGGTTCTCGATTTCAATCTTAGCTTTCTCAATAAGCTTCGCTCCTTCAGTCTGTGCCTGAGTCTTAGCTTCGTTTACAATTGAATCTTTCAGCGTTTTTGCCTCTTTCAATATAACATCACGTTCTGCGCGGGCCTCTTTCAACAAGTCTTCGTTCTGAGCAGTTAAACGTGCCATTTCTTTCTTAGCAAGTTCAGCTTTATTCAGCGCCTCATCGATGTATTGCTCACGGTCGTGAATTGCAGTCATAATTGGCTTCCATGCGTACTTTTTCAACAGCAATAACAAAAATAAGAATGCTATTAATGTCCAGAAAACCAATCCAATACTAGGGGTAACTAACTCCATATGATTTATTTTTAAATTCTTTTATCGTTAATTAAGGCTGGGAAACAACCAATCGTCAATTTCCCAGCCTTATTTTTTGTGGTAATAATTGCAAGAAGCTTATTAAGCTTATGCAGGATTATTTCCCAAGAACGCAACTACCACACCGAACAAAGCAACACCTTCAATAAGGGCTGCAGCGATGATCATTGCTGTTTGAATTTTAGAAGCAGCTTCTGGTTGACGAGCAATACCTTCCATTGCTTTACCACCTACTTGACCGATACCGATACCGGCACCTACAACTGCTAAACCGGCACCTATTGCCGCGATTGAACCTACCATAACTAATTTAATTTATATTGATGAATTTATAGTTTATTATTAATGATGCTCCTCAATGGCCATACCGATAAACAAGGCACTAAGCAATGTAAAGATAAATGCCTGCAAGAATGCAACCAACAGCTCCAGAACATCCATAAAGATCACGAAACCGACCGATACCGGTGCAATGGCAAGCGTCTTAAAGATGAATATCAGGGAGATCAAACTCAAAACAATGATGTGACCAGCCGTGATGTTTGCAAATAACCTGACCATCAAAGCGAAAGGACGGGATAGAATTCCGATTAACTCAACAGGAATCATAATAACGTACATCCATTTCGGAACATCTGGCGCGAAAACGTGCTTCCAGTAATACTTGTTACCATTCACGTTTACAACCACAAGGGTAAACAAAGCAAGAATAAAAGTAGTCGCGATGTTTCCGGTTACGTTTGCACCTCCAGGGAAAATTGGAATTAAGCCCAGTAAATTGTTAATCAGAATGAAGAAGAAGATTGTCAACAAGAAAGGCATGAACCGTGCGAAATCATGGCCAATGTTCGGTCTGGCCACGTCATCCCGGATAAACATGATGATAGGCTCTAAAAACGACTGCAAGCCTTTTGGCGACTTTCCTTCTCTCTTCTTGTATGCCGAAGCCACAGAAGTGAAAACAAGCAGCAAAATAACAACCGTAAGCAACATCGCAGCGACGTTCTTCGTGATCGAGAAATCCATCACTTCCGCTGTCGCAGCTTCATCAACCTGACCATCTGCACCAACAACCTTAATCTTTTTATTGAAGAAATTCTGCGATACACTCTGCCCTTTAACCTCTCCGGCTAAACGATAAGTGTTGTACTTTCCTTTATAGTCTTCTTCTCCATGATGAAAATTACCTGAAGAGAAAATCTCGAAACCCGCGGGTGTATATAGAATCACTGGAAGCGGAAAAGAAAAATGACCCGCAACGTGCCATACGTGTGAATCTGCAATGTGCTCCATCACCACTTCAGTCGGATCAAAACTTCCTTCTGCGTGCTCCGCATCTGCAGCATGGTTTTCCGCCATCACAACTGTTGAATCACCGGCAGTCACGCCAACACTGTCCACTTGCGCATAAACAGCGGGAACAACACCGAAAAACGCTAAAAAAAGCGCAAAAGCAACAATTAACCTATTCACTTTGAAATCAAAAACGTGGCTACAATCCATTTACTCGCAGATTTTTACTATTTATTTTGGTGGCGCAAGTTACGCAACAAGCAGTATATTTCAAAGAAGCTGAAGAATAAATATAAAGAAAAAAAGTTCAGCAGGAAATTAAGGCCCAGGGGACCATTCTTTTGACTGTAAATCAGCACGAAAGCTAAAGAAAAAAGCATTTTAACGGTAATCGCACCCATAATCGCCATAACCCCTACTTCTGGATTCCTTTTCATGCCCAAATGGGCTACTAAATACGCGATGTAAGTTATTCCGCCAAGAAAGAAAAACATCACCCAGAATTTGTCGATCAACAACGCGCGATCTGGGAATACAATAGGAAGGACGGCGTAAGCTGCCGCAAGAAGGCAACAAAAGAGAAGGTACAGAAGGGTAAACCGGTTTATACTCAAGCGAAAATTTTAAGCTGCAAAACTACAGATTTGAATCAGTATACCCTTTTACTTTTTTGAATTATTGATTTGATTCACCTCTTTCAGCACGTGATAAATGGCAACAACAACGCCCAGCAGACCGAGGGCTGCCGTATAGATGTGCTGTCGGTTTCCGGTACGTTCATCCAGCTGAACACCGCCAACGATAAATAAACCTATGATAAAGAACATCTGAAAAAATAAACCGGAATACCGTGCAATATTACTCACCGTCTTTTGTTTGTCATTGTCATTCTTCTTTTCCATCGTCTTTCTATTAATGCCGGTCAAATAAAAGTTGGCTATTCTTTAGAATAATTGCAGAATAAAATATTTTTGCATATATTTTCTACTAGTCCACACACGCTTATAGTTACCATTCCTTGAACTACCCTCTTTTCCGGCATGTAAAGCTAACGTTATTTTGCCTTGCGCTATCCTTCCTTTATGCCTGCAGCACAAATAAGGACACGCCCGCAAGCCGGGTCGTACAAAACATCACTTCCCGCTACAACTACATCTACAATGCCAATCTGTTACTGAACAACTACATTTCCGACCTTCATGAGACCTATACGGATAATTACACTGAAATTTTACCGGTATATGTTGGCCCTGAAAAATTCAATGCTTTAACGGAGGATCCGGCCGTTCAAACGCCGGACAGCTCATCACTGGACGAAATCATACGCAAGGCGAAAACAATCATTGCAGACAAAAGCTATGGCAATTACATTGATGAGGCTTACATGCTCCTGGGGAAATCCTATTTCTACAAGGGGAACTACTTTATAGCAGCCGAATACTTCGAGTACACCGCTTCGACTTACCAGTCTGACAAGCGCATTCTCCTGAGCGCCCTGAACTGGAAAGTCAGATGTTATCTCCAGCTCAACAATCTTCCTGCTGCGGCAGCAATTCTGGATTCCTTAGAGGCCTCACTGAATCGTGTCCCTAAACAGTCCGCCGAGCCATTGGCAACGCTCGCGCAAATGAGTATCACATCTAATCGCCCAAAGGCTGCCATACAGTATCTTGAAGATGCCATTAAAGCACACAACAGTGTAAAGGACAAAAGACGGTGGACGTTCATCCTGGGTCAACTGTACGAAGCGGAAAACGACCACGAAAAGGCCTTAGCATGCTACAAAATGGTTCAGCACAGCAATGCGGGATTCGACCTCTACTTTAACGCCCGTCTGAACACGATAAAGCTGACCGGGATTTTGGACAAATCAGGAAAGTCGAGGACACAGGAACTGCTGGCGCTGGTAAAGGACGACAAAAATGCCGACTTCCTGGACCAGGTGTATTACCATGTTGCATCCGCATACGCAGCCGCGGATGACTATCCAAAGGCAATTGATTACTATAACCGTTCCGTTCAGTCCGCAACGAACAACGCCAGTCAGAAGGGCTTGTC
>JARKUW010000138.1 GCA_029851965.1 Bacteroidota bacterium
CATATATCTTTCCTGATACACATTATCGTAGGTAAGCTGGTTGCCTACAGCGGCTATTGCAATGCCGGTTTTGTAGATCTCCGGATATTGGAACATGAGGTTTAACGTTGAAGAACCTCCTCCGCTCCATCCGTAGACCGCTATTCTGTCTTTGTCGACATAGGGCAATTCAAGGATCTTTTTAGCGGCCATTGCCTGATCCCTGATGTTTAGCGTTCCGATATTCTTGTAAATACTTTTGCGCCACTCTCTGCCTTTTGGTGCAGGTGCACCGCGGTTTTCCAGGGAAATGGAGATGTAGCCGTCATCTGCAGGATTCCCATTATACAAGCCGTTACGATCGCTGCCATAGGTGTCCGTTACCGTTTGTGAAGCCGGTTCACCATAGACGTAGAATATCACTGGATATTTCTTTGTTGCATCGAAGTTTGTGGGCTTTTTAACCCATCCATCCAGCTCTACACCGTCTTCTGTTGTTACTTTGAAGAATTCTGTTCTGTTTTTCTGTGGTTTAACCTTTCCAAGCTGGTTGCTGATGCTTCCTTCCATCGTAAATGGATTTCCCGAGTTCAGGTGCATCCACTCCGCCAGCGGAGGGATGGAAATGCTCTGATAGATATGGCGTGCATACAGACCGTTTGGTGAAATATAGTAAGTGTGCGTACCCGGCATGATGGAAGGAGTCACCAGTTCCAGCTTGCCTTTTCCATCCAAACGGGTTTTGTACAAATACTTTTGGGTAGCATTATTGGGAGATGCAATAAAAAAGATGGTGTTGTTCTTTTCGTCAACCAGAGATTTCTCGATAACATCGTATTCCCCCTTGGTGATCAGGGATTGCTTCTTGCCATCTTTAGAGATACTATAGTAATGACGCCAGCCGTCCTTCTCACTTGCCCAGATAAACTCCTTGTTTCCATTTAGCCATTCCCAGCCATCGGTAGGATCAATCCAGGCTTTATCGGTTTCCGTGAGAATGGACTTTGCAGTACCATTCGTCGCGTTGCCCACAAACAATACAGAAGTATTCTGCTCGCGGTTGAGTTGCTGCAGAATCACCTCATTTGAATTTGGAATCCATTCCATCCTCGGGATGTAGTGCTGGATTGCGTCGCCGGGAACCTGGAGCCAGGTTGTCTTTGCAGACGCCACATCTACGATTCCGACGTTACATGCAGAAGGGTCTTCGCCTACTTTAGGATATTCTACCGGAATTGTGAAGGGGTAAATGGAATCCGTGTTGTTGATCATGAGAAAATTCTTGATCTTTCTTGCATCCAGTTGCCAATAGGCGATGGACGCGCCGTCAGGACTCCATCTGAATCCGTCACGACAGTCAAATTCTTCTTCATACACCCAATCGAAAGTTCCATTGATTAACCTGTCGGTGCCATCTGTAGTCAGTGCTTTCACATTGCCGGAAGTTACTTCTTCAACGAAAATGTTGTGCTTGCTTACGTATGCTACCTTGCTGCCGTCTGGAGAAAACTTGGCGAACATCAAAGAAGAGGCGGGTTTGTCTTTTCCAACTTGCCGGACGGTTTTTGCATTCAGATCGGCAACATAGTAATCTCCGCGCGTTGCATAGCGCCACACTTTTTTGGAATTGGTGTAAATCAGTGCTTTTGTGCCATCCTCAGACAGGCTGAAAGACTGAATTTGCAATCCTGTGTTTGCAAGGATTGTCCGGCGTTCCATTTTTGGAAGGGCAACCAACACAATTGATCCGCCTTGAACTTCATAATACCCATTACCGTCTTTTGTCCAGTTTGGTGATCTTTTTGCTTGCGCATAGCCTGTGCTGAAAATAAGCAGGCAAAGGCAGAATTGCCATACACAATGTTTTAAAAATACATTCATTCTCTATTGACCTCCCTGCATGACCTTTATTTCAGCCATTGTTTTTACTTCATAACCTTTTGGAACGTCCAATGAGAACGGTCCCACTTTACTGTCTTTCAGACTTTTTACAGTCAACGTTGTCTTAACGCCATTCTGTAGCATGGTAACTTTTACCGGAGTACCCTTTACGGCTGCAAACTCCGAAAAAGTAGCTCCAGGTGCCAGTTGAATGTCCTGTGTTGCCCAAAGTTCGTAATTGCCGCCATTGTTGTCCGAATAGGTAAACTTCTCGGCATTTAAGCCGGCGATGGTTTCTTTTTCTCCGGTAGCCTTGAAGTTTGAATATTTCGTGTCTCCACTTTGTTGCTCCAGTTCTTCTTTGGACATTTTTGTTGCAAACTGTTTTTGAGCAATTGGAACGTCTATCAGCATCAGTGCTGTATTGGTGCTCTGATCTTTTATGATGTTCACCAGTGCTGGTCCGGCTTCTATTTTGATACTGGAGAAGTTGCCATTGAAATCTACGGCACTTTCTGCAGGGAGCATAGAAACGTCAACCTTGGATTTCTGATCCGGACTAAGTTCGTATGTCATTCCGTAAACTACGGTTCCCTGATCCATTTTCTTTTGCGCATGGGCGATGATCGCAGAGCCAAGCAGCAGGAGCGCAATCACGCTCGTTTTCATTGATTTAAACATATTAATTGATTTAGTTATTTACCAGTTGGTTTCTTCCTTGTTCAAAAAAGAGCCGATGCCCTTTTTGAAATCAGCACTTTCTCTGACGCGTGCATTAATTCGAACGGCAAGGTCGAGGCTCTTTTCCAGCGTAGGATTGGTGGTTTGTCCGATGAGTTGTTTGGTCACCATTAATGAATTTGATGAAGTTTGTTCACACAAATTTACGGCGAATGCCATCACTTTGTCTTCAATATCTTCTTTCTGAGCGATAAAAGTTATCAATCCGAAGTCTAAAGCCTGCTGCGCTGAGAACAGCTCTCCGCTCAACAGGATGCGCTTAACGATCGTTTCACTTGTTTTTCTGACCAGGAAGCAGGAGACAATGGCAGGAACAAATCCAAGTTTAACCTCAGGGTACCCGAAGTTCGCCTCGGGAACAGAAAAGATGATGTCACACACCGTTGCCAGTCCGCAGCCGCCTGCAATTGCATGGCCTTCGATCTGTGCGATCACCACCTTCGGCAGATAGTAAATGGTTGTAAATAGCCTCTTGAGGTTTTCGGAATCAGTGAGATTGGCCTCGTGGCTGTTGGTTTGGAGCTCCTTAAGATATTCCAGGTCAGCGCCGGCGCTGAACACCGGCCCATTGGCTTTGAGGATGATGACCTTCACGTGGTCATCTTCCGAGGCTTCGACGAGCTGGTCTGTCAATCGCTGGATAAGTATCGCATTTAAGGAATTGCGCTTTTCGGACCGGTTTAAGGTAATGGTGGCCACCCGGTTTGAGACGGAGTATAAAACCAAATGTTCTGACATACGGGGATTGATCGTAGTTAATTGCAGCACCTAGTTAAGGTTCACCAAATATGCTCTTAATTTCTTTAAGTTGTAAACAGGGAGTTTAAATTTATTCGCCTCATTCTCGAACTGCTGCGCCGCGTATGGTTTGTTGCTTCCATCGATAACAAGATAACCGGGGGATGTTTTTAACAGGAGCTGATTGACGTCAGTTCGGGGATTCCCGTTAAATACGACGGTGTTGAAGTGCTGCAGGTTAATTGGAGTCTTGTTGTCGTAACAACTGTCGTTAAAGAAGATGCGGTAGTTGAAAAACTGAATGTGGTGTTCCGAGATGATCAGCTTCTTACTTCTGTGCCGCTGGTGCATCTGGACGAACGTTACGGTTTCGATTTGCGCCTGATCCAGGAAGGGTTGGATGTTAAATTTGAAAGCGGGTGTGAGAGGCTGCAGGTCTGTAAGGAGCACAGCATTGTTTCCCACGATAAAAGCAGTAGCATAATTTTTAGGAAGGCTAAAGAAAACCACCCTTCGCTGGAGGTAGTGTGTTGCGCTGCGGAACGTGAGGCTGGCTGAAAATACAAGCAGCAGACTGACGCCGCCAAGCAGCATGCTTTTTCGATAATGGATCAGGGCAAAGGTTATAAACATCAACGAGCCAATGAGGAGCATCAGCTCCAATTTGCTGATCCAAATTTCAGATATGGTTGAGCGTGGGAGTCCGGCAATAAACTGTAGCCCGCGGTTGGTCGTGGTAATTATCCACTCGAAAATTGGCCCAAGGAAATAGAGATTGAAGATCAGGATGACCAGACCAAGATACATCATGAGCGCAACCGGGATAACCAGAAACAGATTACCAACAAGAAAGTAGATTGGAAATTGATGGAAGTAATAGGCGGCGAGGGGAAAGGTGGTGATCTGGGCAGCCAGGGAAAGTGCTATGGCTGACCATAGACTGTTCAATATTTTGCTTTCGAAGACCATCCAGCTGTTGATCTTTGGCTGCAGGAATATAAGGCCGATAACAGAAAGGTACGACAGCTGAAAACCGACATCAAACAGTAGGAAAGGATTGAATGTAAGCATGCAAAATGCCGAAAAGGCAAGTACGTTGTAGCTATTTGTGGTCTTTCTCAGCGACTTAGCGAAAACCAGTGCTGAGAGCATAATTACAGCCCGCAGCACAGAAGGCGTGAGGCCCGTAATCAGTGCGTAGGTCCATATCATGGAGACGATCAGGAGCAATTTAATCCATCGACCATAAGTTTTCCGGTCTAGCCAGCTTAATGCCAGGTTGATGACGATGTAAATGATTCCTACATGCATTCCCGAGACCGACAATGCATGTATCGTCCCGGTTTTGGAATATGCCTGAAGCGTTTCCAGGCTCAGGTCGGACCGGTACCCTAGAATTAAGGTTGAGGCTACTGCAAACGCTTCCGGATTACTAATGAGCTTTCGCAGAACTTCAACCTTTACGCGGCGCAGCTCAATCGCGTAGGCAATTATGGGATTGGCGGTGTTCTTCTTTATGCGTTCTACCTGGGTTGCTTTTAAGAATATCTGCTGGTAGATGTTTTGTTGTGCCAACCAGGATTTTGCATCAAACTGATACGGATTTCGCGGTTCAGGAACCTCCATGAAAGATGAGGGAATCATCAGCTCATCTCCATACTCAAAAGCTGGTTTGGAAAGGCTGTCGTTTGCAACGGATACAAGCAGGTATCCGGACGCCTCCGTAGAATGGTCATCGTTAATCTGCTGAATGACTTCGGACTTGAAGCGGGTGATGTTGTCTTTGACCTGAGGTTCTTCATCAATGCGGATCTTGAGGTAGTTGCTTTTATGTGCTGCGAAGTAGCTTTGTTTTAGTTGTTCTTTCGTCAACATACACAGCAATCCGCCATATAAGAAGCTCAGGAGGTAAAATGTGCATAAGACAGCGGGTTTGAAACGGTATAATCGAAGGTGTGTGTACCGCAGGTTGCCGGCAAGCAGGCACATGAGTAATATTCCACATAGCGATGCAAGGGCGGGTAGGAAGATCGGCCTTTCAGTTGGGTAGAAGGTGCATATGCCAACGATCAGGGGTCCCAGCAAGGTGACGAAGGTGACTTCTGATCTTTGCACCATGCTTAGAAGGAATACCGCATTTGAAATTTGAGATCCATCTTTTTGTTTCCCTGAATAACGTCAAGCCCCGAACCAACGGTTTCAACATCCTGGTATAAAAAGAGTGCATACCGCGACCAGATGTCCAGCTTACGGGAAACTTTAAATCTCAGATTTACATAGCTTCTCAGTCCGACGCCATTGTACATGCCGAATCCAGAGCTATACAGCACATCGTCTTCATATGCGTACAACCTGCTGTTGTATGATGCCGTGTGGAAGTAAGCCAGGCGGATGTTTCCGGATAACCTGGCAGATTGAGGTCGGTAGTTCAGGTCCTGGTAAACCAGGTAGCCCAGTTCGTTGATGGCATCTTTTCTGTAATTCACAACCTCCCCGCGATTTTCGAAAGTAAAAGTCTTGCTTAGCTGCCAGTTCACTGCGAGGCGGATGTTTGTTCTGGATACATCTTTAAGCAGTGTGGTATCGCTCTTGATATCCGAATTTTGCTGTTTGCTTTCTGTTTTGATGCGGAAAGTCGCCTTGAAAGTTTTGACCGGAGTAAAGGAGAGTTGTCCCAGCACTTCGTAACCTTTGGAAGGCGCATCAATCCGGTACTTTAGCCATGGAAACTGGAAAATGTCTCCATAAAGGGAGAAGGACCAGACCTTGCCTGGCACGAAGTTAACGCCGGAATACCAGCCTTTTTCATTGCTTCCTTCGCTGGTCTCACCCAGGCTCCTGACGAAGAAGCTGTGGTAATCTACCGCGTAGCTGCGGTTAAGCAGAACTACGGATAGCGTACGGGAGAGACTTGCCATTGCGCCATTTACGGTAGATAACCCACCGGGCATACTTGTCGCTGTTTCACCAAAAAAGTAGATGTTCTGAAAGGTGTAATTATAATGTATACCCAGGTTGTTCAGTGCATCGCCCACAAAGTTGTACTGATTGTACGCAAGCGGGCCGGTAACAAATGGATTTGAATACTGACTCTGGTAGGCGACCAAACCCAATCCCAGATTGTTGGAGACATACTGCAACGCGGCACCGTACATCGTCTGCCGCAATGCGGACTGATTTTTCAATTCTGAGCTTGTCCGGTGTAGTCCGCTGAGGCCGATATTCACCTGTGTAACGATGCTGTCTTCACTTAGTTTTGTACTTGCATCCTGCGCAGTACTGGAAGCGAAGGCAGTTAACTCCAGATGTTCCTGCAGCTTGATGGTTGCCGCGAGGCCACGCAGATAAGCGTTCTCATTCGACGAGCTGTACGGTCTTAGGCCCTGATCCTTTTTTGCCACACTGGTAACATCTGGTCCCTTGCCAAAGCCGAAGCCGGTCCACAAGGTTAATCCCTGTCCAAACTGGAGGCTGTAGTCGCCAACGACAAGCTTTTTAATGATGCCCGTCTTGTAGAGCGTGATGTTTCCAGACATGAAATCGAAGCTCGTCTTCCGCGTTCCCGAAAAGAGATATTCACCAGCATCCTTTTCTACGATCAGACTCGCAGACAGCAGGTCTTTATAATGGTACTTATACTTGCCAAGAAGCCGCTCCGGCGAACCCAGGTATCTGCTTCCCGGCAGGTCCTGAAAACCCCGCTGTTTTTCCAGTGTTTGTCCGAAGCGAAGCAATAGTTCCTGCTCGGATTGCCGAACAAGCTTCTTCAAGGAAAGATCGGGATGATTCTCGCTCCCGGAGAGGCGAACAAATGGCATCAGCCGGGTGACTGCCAGTACATCGAAGCCTTCTATAGATTGAAGTTCCAGCAGGTCTAGTAATTTACCATCTGTTTTAATATGCTGAAAATAGTTGCTGACCTGTAAAGGGGATAGGAAGATTAGCGCCTTCAACTCCTCAGCGCTGGTGTTGTTCAGGTCAATCGGATGCTTTTTGAGGTAAGTTAAACTCTCCAGCAGTTCAGACAGATCGTAGTCGTCCGGCAATTCAGGAGCGAGGCTCTCAATGATGTCTTTCACTTCCTGTTCCTGTTGTGCACATACATAGGAACAGGCACACGTCATGCAAATGACGAGCAGGATTCCAGGTTTGAAGGTGTGTAAAAGC
>JARKUW010000146.1 GCA_029851965.1 Bacteroidota bacterium
CTGGTGAACGATATGGCCACGGAGATGAGAAACTATCAGGATATTTTTAGCCGGGTAAAAGCGCCATTGGGCGTGTACTCTTCGCTTGGAAATCACGACTACGGGGATTACCACTTTGGTAAAGGTCCGTCAGCTGCCAAAGCTAAAAACCTGCAGGATGTGATTAAAACACATGCGCGTATGGGATTCGACCTGTTGATGAACGAGAACCGGCGATTGAAAGTGGATGGGGAAGAGATTGGGGTTCTTGGAATTGAAAACTGGGGCATGGGCCGTTTTCCGAAGTATGGCCGGATGGATCTGGCGGTGAAGAACACCGACGATCTGCCAGTGAAGCTGCTGCTTTCGCATGATCCCTCGCACTGGCGCGGACAAGTCCTGTCGGACTACCCCCAGATTGATGCGATGTTCAGCGGGCACACCCATGGTATGCAGTTCGGGGTACGTACCAAAGATTTCCAGTGGAGCCCGGTCGAGTATATCTACAAGGAATGGGCAGGTTTATACAAAGAGAACAACCAGCAGCTGTATGTAAATGTTGGATATGGCTTTTTGGGATACCCTGGCAGGGTAGGCATTCTGCCAGAGATCACCATCTTTACGTTGAAACGTGCTTAATTCGCATTAAAACGATAACCTACGCCCCTTACGGTTTGCAAGAGCTGTGGATTATCGGGATTAAGCTCGATCTTCTTACGAAGCCTTACAATGTGCATATCAAGGGTCCGTGTATTTACATCTGAATTGTATCCCCAGACCTCCAGCATCAATGCATCGCGGTTGATTACCTTATTGGGGTTCCGGAGGAAGTAGAGCAATATTCTGTTCTCCAATATCGTCAGCTCAATTTTCTTTCCGTTCCTGTACAGGGTATGGATGTTTGGGTGATGTTCCATATCACCAAAGCGGTGAATCTCCGAGCGGTCACTGTTCAGCATAAACTTCACCTTGCTGTCAAGCATGGCGATCAGCACATCCATGTTGAATGGCTTGGCCACGTAATCTGACACGCCAAAATTGTAAGCATCAATTTTATCGACATCCTGAGCTTTGGCGGTCATCATAATGATCAGCCCCTCGTAGCCCTGCTTGCGGACACTTTCACAGACCTGGGATCCTTCCTTTCCGGGAAGCATCCAATCCAGCAGAACGATATCCGGCTTTTCTGTAAGGATGGTCTTCTCCGCAATTTCACCATCACCTACTTCTAAAACTTCATATCCTTCTGCATGCAACCGATGTACGACCAGAAAACGCAGGTTCTCATCGTCTTCTACTATTAATATTTTAATCCCTTTAGACATCTTTTTAATCGTTAAATGGTAGTATTATCTTAAACTCTGTGCCTTCGCCAACTTTACTTTTCACCGAGATCTCACCCTTCATAAAATTGATCAGTTCCTTACAGAAGGCCAGGCCGAGGCCCACACTCCTGTTCTGATTGTATTGGTTCTGGATCCGGTAAAACTTCTTAAAGATATTATTTATTTCCGGAGCTGGAATACCGATCCCTTTATCTGTGAAGCGGAACACAATCCTGCCTTTGATGAGGCGGGCGCTGACATGTAAGAACTTCCGGCCTGCAGGTGAATATTTGTACGCATTCTCTGCCAGGTTATCAAACAGACTGCCAAGCAGTACGGGATCTGTGGTGAACGTCTCAAAGCCGGATACATCGTAGGTAAACTGGAAATCAGGATACTTTAGAACATGCGATTCGATCGTGCTTTCTATGAAGTCAACAATGTTCACCCGGTCCTGATTCAAATGGATCGCCTTATTTTCGATCTGCGTGAAGGCAAGAAGCTTGTTCATCAATCCGTTGAGCTTATCCGCCTCTTCATCGAGGATACGGCCGTACATCTGCTGTTCCTGCTCACTAAGGCTGTTGGCACTTTTGATGTTGTTCCCCGCGATCTTAATAACGCTTACCGGCGTTTTAAACTCGTGGGTGAGGTTATTTACGAAATCATACTGCAGTTTGAACATCCTGTGGTTGACGTTCAGGTTCCGGTAAATCAGGAATGCAACGAGCACCAGAATGCCATAGAAAACAAGCATGACGACGGCAATTGGAAGGAAGTACCGGAATATGGCTTTGTCTACGAACGATTTCGCAGAGATGAAATACAATTTATAATCGGAAAACGGTCCTGGAAGCGTGATCTCGGTGCTGATGTACTCGGATGAGGTATCCAGCGGATCATAGGTCAGCTGTTCGATCCGGATGTTCTGATAGAGTTTGGGTTGAGAATTGATGATCCGGATCTTTGATGGGTCTAGGTAAAAGGAGAGCATATCCTGCTGATACACCGGAGCGGTAGCGAGATTTCTGCGCATCATCTGCTTGTACACCTTCAGGTCTTCAAAGCGGGGGATATTGAGGTAGGTAATCTTGTTGGCCCGCACGATGCTGAAGTTACTGAAAAGCTCCTCGGGATCGGGCGCGCGGGCAGTATCCAGAGTTTCAATATAGGAGATGAATTTGATCCCCAGGGCATTGAAATCATCACCCCTGCCGAAACGCTGTGGCTCATCTCTGGAAAACAGTTTAACGGAATCCAGCGGCACGAGGCTCCCGAACTGATAGATGAACTTTGGGCCGAAGGAGAAATGACCGGTATTTAGCCCATCCCTGACCGGCTTGCTGCTTACTTCCGTATCGTAAAAGATCACTCTGGAAACAAAGGGGTACTGCAGCAGCAGGGTGTCTACAAACTTGGCGGTCGTTGCAGAATCCAGGTAACCGTTATAGTACGAAACCTCAGGAAGCTTGTTCTGGAAAAACTCGTTGTATGGTTTGATGCTGGCCTCCAGCACCTTTACTTTCTCCGAGACAAACTCATTTTCTATAAATTTCTTGCTGAAATTATAAGCCAGAAATAAAGAAAGGACGAAAAGTACAGAGATCAGTATAAGAAAAGTAACGATCAGTGAGAAGTTTTTACGATAGCCGCTGTTCTTGTCTGAAGCCATTTACGAAGCTATCTCTTTTTCAGATTCATATCAAGGAAATCCGCCAGCGCGAGGTACAATTGTTGCCTGCCCTGATCATTTGCAGTAGGGTACGATACCTGGTCTTTCTCAAAGTAGGTGATCTTTACATCACGCTTCTGAAGCTCCTTTACGAACTGAACCACCTCTCCGGAATTGATGCGCGGATCTTTTGGGCTCTGAGCGATAAATACAGGAACATTAATCTTTTCTGCATGGAACACTGGTGAAGCCTGCCGCATGTAGTCTACTTCCAGAATTGGATTACCGATGATGGTATAATACATCTGCAGATTGTTTTTCAGGTACGGCGGGATAGACTTCAGGTAACTGAAGAGGTTGATGACTCCGGAGTTTGAGGCCGCACAGGCAAATGTGCCTGGGTTGGTATATACACTATTCAGCGCGAGATATCCGCCGAAGCCGGTACCATAGATACCAATCTTCTTTGGGTTGGCGATTTTCTGGTCGATGAGCCATTTTACCCCATCGTTGATGTCGTTATTGATCTTGCCACCCCATTGCTTGAATCCGGCAGCCATAAACTCCTTGCCATAGCCTGAGGAGCCGCGGTAGTTCATTTGGAAGACTGCATAGCCCCGGTTGGCAAGAAACTGGACTTCGGGATTGTAGCCCCAGCTGTTCCGGCTACCCGGACCATTGTGCGGCAACACCACTACAGGAAGGTTATTTGCCGGCCTGTTAAGTGGCAGGGTAAGATAGCCATTGATTTTCACCCCATCTCTCGCGGTATACGATATGGGTTTCATTTCGCACATGTTCTCCTCCTTTATGGAAGAGTTAAAATCACTTAATTTCCGGATGGTGCCCTTATCGGCAAAATAGAGGTAATACGAGCCTGGGTTACGGTCTGTAAAGGTACGGACCACAAAAACGTTCTCTGCTTTGTCGCGGTCTATAATCCGTGATTCCGTCTCTGGCAAGAGCTTGTCCAGCTTACGGTAGAAAGTCGCTACGGTATCATCCAGGTAGAATTTCTCCTTTTTCCATGTTTCACAAACGACGAAACCCATCCGTTTTTTGCTTCTTGAATATTGTGCATCCACCACATTCAGCGTGTCATTGCCAAAGAGCACTTTCGTCTCCTTCCCCGTTTTACAGTTCAGTTCGACCAGTGCATTTTTATCACGGTTGACATTGGATATCGCATATATAATATCAGGCTGGGTCTCTGAAAAGGCAATCGGATTGATGGTGGTTTTAAAATTATTGGTTAGAATGGGTTTAAATGCCTGGTTTTCGTTCTCCCGGTAGAGCAGGGTCCCATTGACGCCATCGCTTGAGGAAGCCAGTCGCAACTGCCCTTTGGAATCTGTAATCCAGTTGGTGATGTTACCCGGATTCTTCGCTGCCATTTCCATTTTTCCGTTCCGGACATTTAAGCGGTAGACATCAAAGACTGTTGAATCCCGTTTATTGGACGATACCAGCAAGTATTTATTGTCGATAAGCTGATCTTTAAGCACCCGCATCCGGCTTTGCTCATTATCATTCAACTGACGCTCGTTCTCGCCGGATTTATTGATGATGTATACATCTGCCTGGTTGCCTGGCCCGGGATTTTGCTTGTAGTAGATGAGTTCATCATTGCTGACCCAGAAGTAATAGCCGATAAGGTTATCCTGAAGTCTGGTGACCTGAAACGATTTTCCGGTACTGACGTCCTCCACGAAAATATTCTGCCGTGTACCAACCAGCTTCAGATAGGACAGGTTTTTACCATCAGGTGAAACCGAGAATGCAACCTTTTCTTCAGACTTGAAAAAGTCATTTACCGGGATAAGCCGAGTTTGCTCCCGTTTGCAGGCAAACAGCAGCGTTAATACTATAAGGCAGAAATATCTTCTAAAAACCATTCTCATTTGACACTTCAAAAGTACGGAACACCAGTTATCCAAAACTTTTTACACCAACATTGTTACTTATCTGCACTGCAGTGGACAATTATCAAATTAATCATATTTAACTCAAGTGATACAAAATCTTCGTAACATTTAAAATACCTGTGCCAGCTGGAGGCAGGTTGGGAATTTGAAAGCACTTTGTAATTTATCTGGCTTACCTGCACGAGTGATGGGCCACTCCCTTCATTTTGGTACGGTATGATGCGCGTTGCGAGGAGACATGCTGCCGCTTTAAGGTAAGAAACAGGACGTTATATTGCTTCATAGTCTTATCTTTGCAGCATGTATTTATATAATGTAACCTTGATTGTAGACGACGCGGCCGCAGATGAATGGCTGGAATGGATGCAGACGGTTCATGTTCCGCTGGTAATGGCGACAGGAAAGTTTCTCTCGAGTAAATTGTTGCGGGTAGTTGACTCGCCGAATGAAGGAGTTACCTATTGTGCACAATATCTCGCGGAGACCATCGCCGATTACGAAGAATACCAGGCTGAGTTTGCTCCGGCACTGCAGCAGGAATTGAATGAAAAATTTAAGGACAGGTTTGTAGCCTTCCGGACTTTAATGCAATACGTAGACTAAATGAATATATCTAAGACACCAATAGAAGATCTCTTAATTATCGAACCTAAGGTATGGCAGGATAACCGCGGGTATTTTTATGAAAGTTACAATAGTAAGTTGTTTGCGGAGGCAGGGATAGACGCTCAGTTTGTGCAGGACAATCAGTCGTTTTCACAAAAAGGAACCTTGCGCGGCCTGCATGCACAGCGGGCGCCATTTGCACAAGGCAAGCTGGTTAGGGTAATCCAGGGCAGCGTGCTTGATGTCGCAGTAGACATCAGGAAAACGTCTCCTACGTTTGGTCAGCACTTCAGCATCGAGCTGAGCGGAACCAACCACCGGCAGCTTTGGGTTCCACCAGGGTTTTTACATGGCTTTCTGACATTAGAAGACAATACCATTTTTACCTACAAGGTGAGTAACTACTATGATAAGGACTCTGAAATTGGTGTGATCTGGAATGACACGCAGCTGAACATCAACTGGAGTGCTGATGTTGCAGAAGAGTCAATGGTGTTCTCACAGAAGGACCTTGAACTACCTGCATTCGCAGATTTTTCCAGTCCATTTTAGGGGCAGGAATCATTGATCTTCAGGCGGGATGGTTCGTACGATCTGTACTTGAAGCATACTGCAGGTATCAGTTGAAATAAAAAAGGAAGAGTCCATTTGCGGGCTCTTCCTTTTTTATTTGTGATTTCGTGATGTTTCCCCTACGGCAGAAACATCGTTGTTTACTGTTTGATCAGATCATACAGTTCATCCAACTTCGGAGACAATACGATTTCTATCCTGCGGTTTTTGCTTCGGCCATCTGCGGTTGAATTCGAGCCTAGCGGCTGGAATTCGCCTTTTCCTGTAGCAGTCATCCGTACACCATCCACCTTCTCGTTTTCTGTCAGGTAACGCACCACCGATGTAGACCTCAGAACGCTCAGGTCCCAGTTGTCTTTGATCTGTCCGAGGTTCTTGATCTTCTGTGTATCGGTATGTCCTTCGACGGCGATATTTATGTCGGATTGTTCCTTAAGGACATTCGCCAGCTGTGTTAAGGCCTGTCTTCCCTTTTCATCAATAACAATACTTCCAGAAGGGAACAGCAATTTGTCGGTTAAGGAAACATAAACCTTTCCGTTTTTGATCTCGACAGTCAGGCCGCTTTTCGTGAAGCCAAGTAATGCCTGCTGCAATTTTTCTTTCAGCTGATTGGTAGATTCATCGCGCTTACGAAGCACTTCTTCCACCTCCTTCAGACGCTGCTCACGCTTCTTTAAATCGTCTGAGAGCTTATTGATCTCCGAGGAACTGTTGTTGCGTAGTTTCGCATAATTTGCGTCCATCGCCGTATATTTCTCCTGAAGATCTTCCAATTTACCATTTAAGCTGGCCGTATCTTTTCTGAGTTTAGCAATAATGTTTTCCAGATTCCCACCACTTAACTGGGATTCTGACCATCCCCTGTTCAAGGAATCCTGCCTTGCCAGCAAAGCTTTATACTTCTTAGGGGACATCACAACACAAGCGCTGAACGCGCTGCAAAACAGTACAACAGCCAGGATTAAACTGATTCTCTTCATTTTTTTCTTTTATTGCCTGATGGCAGGTTAACGATTAATTACTGATCAACAGCGGTCCGTAAAAATAGAATAAACGGATGTATAGTTTCAAACGCAGTTTTCAACTTATTAACGATTGATGGCTTTAAGAAAGCATCGTCCGGTATATGGGTGATGGCTGAAAAGCTTTTCAGCTTAAGAACATCAATCATCGGGTGATCTGCCGGATATCCCTTAGGGGAGGTTTTCAGGCTATCCTCGCGGCTGAGTTCAAATATATCCTTGAAGCCTTTAGCGCCTATAACATCCAGAAAGTCCTGAGCATTGTAGTCGATCTCCTCGCGTATTTTCTTCAAATTGGCGGCGTCCGGCTGCCAGTATCCGGCAGCAAAAAAGCAGTTGCCTGGTTCTACATTGATATAATAACCGGGTTCTGTCCCTGTTTTACCATTGACAGCGAAGAAGATTCCGAAGTTTGTTTTGTAGGGGGACTTATCCTTTGAAAAGCGGACGTCTCTGTAAATCCGCAATAAGCAGTTCTTGGGCTGAGTTTCTCTCGAAAAGGCAGGATCTGTGTCAGCCAGCAACGGGATTAGCAAGCCAATGAACTTCAGCACATCAGCTCTGGCAGCTTCATATTCGGCCTTGTGTTCGGCAAACCACTCTCTATTGTTGTTCTGAGCAACGTCTTTGATAAACTTGAGGGCCTCTGGTTTGATCATAGCTGCTAGGCGACCGGCTGTTGCTTGTGATATTTAAAATACCATATGCTACCTACGCCCGCAACCAGGACGAAGGGGGCAGCGAGCAGGAATAATACACCGTCATTGATGCCTTTGGTTTGAGAATTTCCATTCGTGGCACCCTGCTCTGCATTCACGGTACACATTGCACATTGCGCATCAGCGCGCTGAATTGACGATAAACCAATTGCGGAAACCAGGAGAACGAAGAAAATGATCTTTTTCATCAAAATACTATTTTTAAAGGTGATGAAGCTTTGCCAAGCTTTATTCATTTCGCCGCATCTGCCTTTTTCACTCATAATTATACTACAAGGCAGGTGACACGCAGCTCTTATGTGCTTTAAACAGTATCATCTACCGTTTAAACGCTTTAATGTTTTAAAAATTATAATATGGCGATATCATCAGATAAACAATTACACCTGTAACAGCCACATAAAGCCACACCGGATAAGCCCATCTTACGATTTTTTTATGCTTCTCAATCTGCATGTTAAATCCACGGAAAAAACTAACTAGTATCAGTGGCAATACAATTGCCGCAAGCAAAATATGTGTGATTAAAATAACGTAATACACATAGCGCAGGCCTCCGGCAGCAGCGGCTTCGGCGGCAGACAATATGCCATTATGGTCCGCATCACCGAATTTAGTGTCCTTCACGTACAAATGAAAGATAATGTAAAAAATCAGGAATATTGCGGACAAGATAAAGGTGATTACGTTGGTTATCTTATGCGCCTGGATATTTTTATTTTTTATAAAAATTAAAGACACGATCAGCAACACAGAACATGTCGCATTTATGCCCCCGATGATGTGTGGAAAAACATAAAGAAATGAAGGAACCTGACTGGGGGCAGGTACGATCTTGAGTATGATAACAACCAATAAAACCACTGCAGTGACTACCCATACCAGGCGCAGGAAAAACTTATCCGTTAAATTCATTTAATCTATTTTGGAAAGACTATCTACCGTCTTTATTATTTCTTAATTCTTCAACAATCAGCACCTTGATCTCATCATCCAGTTTAGAGAGTGCTTCCTGGCTGGTTGTCTGGTAGTAACCCCTTATGCGATGCTGAGGATCCAGCAGCACGAACAGATTACTATAAATAAACCTGGTGGTTCCATCAACATTCTCCTGGAGTGCATCAACGAATAATTGTTTATTGATGAGGTTATAGATCTGTGTGCTGTCTCCCGTAAGTAAATCCCATTTACCGGGTTGCGCTCCAAGACCTTTGGCATAGCTGGAAAGCACCGCTGGTGAGTCGTGCTTTGGATCTATACTTAAACTTACGAAGTTTATCACCTGATTACTTCCGTATGAGGCTTCAAAAGCTTTAACGGCCTTATTGGTAAAATCCACTCCGTAGTTCTTGCCCTGGGTATAAAAGAGGTTTACAATAAGTATTTTGCCTTTGTAGCTGGCGAGGGAAACGGAATCACCATTTTGATTAACCAGATTAAAATCCGAGACCTGATGGTATATGGTGTCCGGAACCTGAGTACCGCGAACCGTGTGAAACGTTGCAGCAACGACCTTAGGTCCAAAAAAAGGAAGTGGCTTATACCTGTTTTTACCTTTTTCCTTTAGCAAATAATATAAAAATCCTGGTACCGCTAAAATGGTTACCAGGATTAATATTTTCTTAATTGGGAAAAGCTTCATTACTGAGTTGGCATATGTAAATGCAAGAAGCTTCCTTCAATCAACATGAGTACAATAAAGTAAATGATAAAAATGAAGGAGACTGTCAGTGAAAGCTGCAATCCAAGTTTTTCATACTTCAAGTGCATGAAATAAGCTACAATATAGAACGCTTTAAGGATCGTCAATAAAATATAAACAATGTTGCCCACACCTTGAGACATGTATTCGTTTGGCAGCACCCAAAGGGCAATGATAAACTCGATTACCGTAATTAATAGCAGAATTCCGAATACCTGCCAAATTTTCTTCTTCGATAGTCCGGCATGCTCGTCATGGCCATGCTCTTCTGTTGCGTGTATGTGTTGATCAGACATAATATCTTATTGAATAAATTAAACTAAATAGAAGAATGTAAATACGAATACCCAAACCAAGTCAACAAAGTGCCAGTATAAACCAACTTTTTCGACCATTAAGTAGTGACCTCGTCTTTCGAAAGTTCCGGCGATGGTCATACAAAGAATGATGATGTTGATTAGAACGCCTGTAAACACGTGGAAACCGTGGAAACCGGTTATGGTAAAGAATAGGTTTGCAAACTGTTGAGCAGATACAACCGACACTTCTCCGTTGAAGAAATGCTGTAATTTACTTGCTTCCGGGATCGTTCCCCACCAGAACCCTTCATGGTGCAGGTGCGTCCATTCGATGGCCTGGCAGCCAAGGAACATAAAACCGCCAATCACGGTAGCGATCATCCATCCGATAACCTCGTTCTTAGCTCTTCTGTGTCCAGCTTCTACGGCAAGTACCATTGTCACTGAACTCATAATCAGAATAAATGTCATCAATCCCACGAATACCAATGGAGCGCCACTTTCGGCAACACCAGGAAAAGACTGGAACACTAAATCCGGATCAGGCCAGGTAAACTTTGTAAATCGTTGTGCTCCGTAATAGATCAATAATGATCCGAAAGTAAAGGCATCCGATAACAAGAAAAACCACATCATTATTTTTCCGTACTCTACCGACCACGGTGAACGGCCTCCACTCCATGGAGTAGTTTTTACCTGATCTAATTGTGATAATGAATCCATTTTAAAAATTGTATAGTTTGTTAATTAGTCTAACTGTTCAAAAGTAAAAAAACATAGAGATATATCCATAATATATCTATAAAATGCCAGAAGATTGAGGATATTTCCATCCTGAATTGGAGTGTATCATCCGATACTTTGCCGTATATACCGGTTAAGCAACTCAGAATGATGCCCAGACCGGCCAGGATATGTAAAAGGTGTATTCCGGAGACAATGTATATCATAGAAATGGCCGCGTTATTGTTTACGAGCACAGCGCCACTTTGATACAGACTGGTCCACGCTTCAAATTGAAGATATCCAAATATCACCCCTAATAACAGGGTCAGCCATAAGAATGTTTTGTGTGGTTGAAGCTGCTTGTTTCTAAATGCCCTGGAGGCAAGGAAAAGACAAATGCTACTTCCTACAAGTACAAGCGTACTATAGATAAATACATCCGGCAGAACCAGCCCATGACCTTTACCCTTAGAAGCGGCGAATACGATGTAATAACTTGTCCATCCACCAAACATAATGGTAGAAGAAACGACGAATAACCAGATGATGAATTTTTTGGCCTTGTGATTACTTGGCCTCATTTCGTGTTGATGAATTGATTGTACCATATGTACTTATTTTGTTATAAAGTCAAATAATAATGCCAGCTGTACCAGCGGCAAATAGATAAAGGAACAGAACATGACCTTGCGTGCACTCGCCAGTTCCTGGTTCATCAGCAATTTCAGTGCGGTGAAGGCAAAGGCCAGACCAATGAGCACGGAAATTACAGCAACATAATAGCCACCGAAACCGTAAAATGTAGGCAGCAAGCTGACAGGAATCAAAATGATCGTACTTAGGAAAGTGATAAACGCGCTTATCTTGTCTCTTTTTGTTGTTGGCAAAAGACGAAAACCTGCTTTCTTGTAGTCATCGTCCAGAACCCATGCAATTGCCCAAAAGTGCGGAAACTGCCATACAAACTGGATAAGGAACAGGATCACTGCAATCTGGTAGTCGATTGGAAGAAAGTGTGTATTTCGGCCCAGTGCTGCGAGGTAACCGATAAGTGGAGGAAGTGCACCCGGGATGGCGCCTATGAAGACAGCAATGGGCGACTTCCGCTTCATCGGCGTGTATGCAAATGCGTACAGCAGAATCGAAAAAACAGAAAGCAAGCCTGTCTCCAGGTTCAATTTGCCAAGCAACCAGGTTCCTAGTATTCCCATGATGAGGCCCATGACCAACGCCTGGCCGGTAGTCATCGTACCTGCAGGAATAGGGCGGTCCTTCGTACGGGTCATAAGTTTATCCAGGTCCTTCTCGATGATTTCGTTGAAGCAGTTCGCTGCTGAAGTCACCAGGAAGCCGCCGATGATCAAAATCAACCAATTACCCCAGGCAATTCCCGGAATATCTCCACGGGAGACCTGCATTCTGGATCCCATCAGAAAGGTAACGGAGGCCGAAAAAACCACCAGAAAGGTAAGTCTAAGTTTGATGAGCTTGGAGAAATCTGCGAAAAACTGTTTCAAATCTGTGTTTTTATTGATTGTACGTATGAGTCCTGTAGACCAGTAAGTACAAGTAGAACTGTAAAGTAAATAATGTTGTTGAAAACAAAATATGTAAGGCCTGAGCGTATGGCGGCAGTGCAAAGTTAGACAATAATATTCCAGTTACAATTTGAAGGACTAAAACAATTATTACCCAGCTGCCGACGCGGATCTCTGTATCCTTACCGCCGAACTTGTCCATAATAAGTTTGTATACGAAGACATTAAGCACGGCAACAAGGACTGCCAGATCC
>JARKUW010000051.1 GCA_029851965.1 Bacteroidota bacterium
CCATTCTGAGAAGGAAGACCTACCTGGAAATAGGTGGCTATGCCGATTGGATCTTCTTGTATGTTAACGAGTGGGATCTGGGCCTCCGTGTTACAGATGCTGGCTATCAGGTGAAATATTTTGCAAACTGCCGGGTGGTTCATCGTGCCAGTGAAATCAACAGAAGCAGCAAACGGCTGCGGGTCTACGTAACCCGGAACGAGCTCGCTATTGTATATAAGTATTTGGCAGACAACCGAAGTAAATACCTTTGGCGGGTGGTTCTCAACAATCTGAAAGGTATCCGTCAACTGAACTTAAAGGAAACCTGGTACAACATACTCGGTATGATCGCGTTCCTTAAAATCCGAAAATCCATCACCCAAACGCCTGTGTCGCCTTACAGTCAGCAGCTCTTTCTAAGTCTGTTCGAGAGCACCAGGCCAGCGTTCGATTTTCTCAAAAGAGACCTGTCGAATCTCAGCAACCGCTTCAGGCGAAAAGGCATTCCATACAATTATCAGCGCTGATTATGAAAGTTTCATTTGTTATTCTAAACTTCAACCGTGAAAAGGAGCTTCTGCTTACGCTGCAACACACAAGGCAGCTGATGGAGGGCAAGTCTGGCTATGAAATCATTGTCGTAGACAATGCGTCTACAGACCAATCTTCAGAAGCTGTAAAAACAGCATTTCCGGACGTTCTGCTTGTGGAGCGTACGAAGAACAACGGGATCGCAGGTTGGAACGATGGGTTTGAGGCTGCGCGGGGCGAATATCTGATCGTACTGGACGATGACAGCAATATCGAAAGCGGATTAGACGAAGCCCTCCAGGTACTTGACAGTCACCGGGAGGTAGGTATACTGGCGCTAAACGTCAGCGGTGGCGCTTTTCCTACGGATTACCTGAGGCATATGGAAGACAATATAGACTTTATCGGCTGTGGCGCAATCATCCGCAGGGAGCTGTATTTAAAAATCGGCGGTTTTGCCGAATGGCTGTTCATTTACACCCATGAATGGGAATATGCCATTAGGTGCCTCGAAGCTGGATACAGCATACGTTATTTCCAGAACTGTATAGTGAACCATAGAACCAGCAGCATCAACCGGACCTCACGAAGGCTGAAGGTTTTTTCTGTAAGGAATGAAATGGCAATCGTATATAAGTTTTTCGACAAGAAAGACCGGGCGCGCTACGTGGCAAGGGTTTACCTGAACAACCTGAAAGGGGTATACCGGCTTGGAATCAGTTCTTTGCCATGGTATTTTGACGCATTAAGGGAATTTTTCAAGCTCCGCAAACAGCTGGAACATACCCCTGTAAGTCGGGAGGTTCAGGATTTCTACAGCAGAAGCTGCTGGTCTACCCGTCGCTTCTTCAAAATCATCTGATCACCACATATTCATCTACTATGCTTAAATTCTCCGCTTAAATATGATGCACGAATCCGACAAGTATTGGGAGATTAAACCACAAACGTCCTTATTCGATGTTAAATTGAAAGAGAACTACGAATACAGGGATTTGCTTTGGCTGCTCGTACGTAGAGATTTTATCTCTTTTTACAAGCAGACGGTACTTGGTCCGGTCTGGTTTTTTATACAACCTATATTTACCGTATTGATCTACTCACTGATATTTGGGAGTGTCGCCGGTATCTCCACCGACGGTTTGCCAAAGCCACTCTTTTACCTTGCTGGTGTAGTAACCTGGAATTATTTCTCGGACTGCTTCATCAAAACGTCGTCTGTTTTTCGGGACAATGCTTATATTTTTGGTAAAGTATATTTTCCCAGGCTTATTATGCCGTTAAGTGTGGTATTCTCAAACCTGGTCAAATTTGGCGTTCAGCTCCTGCTGTTCCTGTTCATGATGCTCTTCTACTACCTGAGGGGCGCTGAGTTCCAAATCACGCCGTATATTCTGTTGTTTCCGGTACTGATGTTGCTGATGGCCTGCCTCGGGCTTGGACTTGGTATGGTCGTTTCGGCGCTTACCACGAAATACAGGGACCTGGCTTTTCTGGTGTCCTTTGGAGTTCCATTACTCATGTATGCCACAACGGTCGTTTTTCCTTTATCGGCAGCACCCCACCGGTTTTTCAACCTGATCAAGTTCAACCCAATGACCCCGATTATAGAAACATTCAGAAAAGGCTTTCTAGGTACGGGTACTTTCAGCTGGGGAATGCTTGGTTACACCACGGTGGTTACTTGCCTGGTTCTGTTTGCCGGAATACTCATTTTCAATAAGGTTGAAAAGAGCTTTGTTGATACGGTTTAATCGTGCATGTCGCCCTTTAATCCTTCTTCTTTACAAAAAGGAAATCTGTCGTTTTTGGGTTGTAGTTCTTTATGGCTACGTCCTGAAAGCCAAAAGGGCTCAGCGATTCAACAAGGGGTTCGAGGCCCATGTGTGCTTCGCCGATGATGATATCCACCTGTGTCAGAAATTCGGGGTAGTTCTGAATGATATCCTCCAGAATGTTATACTCGGCGCCTTCAACATCTATTTTAAGGACCACCTTTTCTCCCTCAGGCCATTCAGACATAATTTTTTTGATAACAGAACTTGCTTGTTTAATGGCTATTTCTTTCTCCACTACCCGGTCCAGTTCTTCCGGTGCATAGTTTTGCAGAAACTCGTAAGAAGTTGTGCAGATGCCATCCCGATGTGGCAGATAATAGCATTTCATATTCTCATCCTGGCTTCCAAGTCCGAAATTAAAAAGCTTGATTTTGTCTTTCAGTTCAAAATTGAGGGCTGAATTCTCCTCTGCAAGTTTGAACGTGAATTCGTTCAGTTCGAAACCATAAACTATTTTGCACCAGGGTTGGGCGGCAAAATAGATGGATGCATATCCTCTGTTCATGCCAATATCAAGTACCACATAGGAACTGGCCGTGAGATGTTTTGGATGAATGAAGTAAATATGTAACGCAAATATTTCACGGACGATCCAGGGGTAATCTGGCGTTGTACAGAAGTAAAGCGCGTCTTTCTTCAGGTAGACGAAATTCTCGACCCGATCGTAACGTACAATTTCAATGTTGTGACAAATCAAGGTAGGATAGATCCGGCTAAACTCGCTGCCCTTCAATTCCGGGTAGTCCTCCATGTAAAACTTTCCCATTTTGTTATAGAGCACCTCGAATACCCGGGATCCCCATTTATTTTTGATTTTTTTGAGAGCCTTACTAAATGGCAGGTTTTCCATTGATCATATTTTTTAAGATTTCATTGTTTTAAACTTAGGTTAATTAGTTACATATCAAGCTTCAGGTAACAGCGCTATAAGCCTGCTCTTTTCTCCCAGACCGTTTAACCATCTTTAAATGGGCATAGGGCATGCGGTGATAGTTAGGTTCGCCGTTAGAACCGCAAACAATATACTTAATTGCCTGTTCAATTCATAGAAAGCTTCGCAAGATGGCAGGGGCGATGGTTTACGGGAGGAAATCTGCTGGAACATATGCTTGGAAACGGAACATGACTAGAAAAAAATCTGGTATTGTGTGGAAATATCTATTGTACTTCCTCTCGTTCGTGATACCCCGGGTGAAGAGAAAGTGGGTATTCGGTAGTTATATTGTCGATCAATTTAACGATAATCCAAAACATGTATTTCTTCACGTCAGTCTTTCTCATCCGGACATTCGTGCGATCTGGATCACCAAAGACGACCGGATCTATCAGGAATTACTCGACAAGGGCTTGCAGGTATATAAGCAGGAAAGCTGGAAAGGTATTTACCACTGTCTTACTGCGAAGGTTTACTTCTACAATGCTTTTCCTGAAGACATAAATTTTTTTACCTCTGGCGGTGCAATACTGGTCAACCTCTGGCACGGCATCGGACTGAAGAAAATTGAATTCAACATTGATCGTGGTGTTCTGGCAGACTGCTATAAACACCGGAAATGGAAGTATCGACTATGCAATCCCTGGCGATTCAAGCGTCCAACTTTTCTCTTGTCTTCTACGGACTTTCAGTCGCTACCATTTTCAAGTGCTTTCCGGATACCGCTTGAGCGGTGTTTAAACCTGGGATATCCGCGTAACGACCTGTTGTGCTTATCCGAGGCTGCCCGGTTAAAATTCATCGAGCAGTACGAACCCCGGGAAACGATGAAGCTTCTGGATCAGCTCCAAAGCTACTCCAAAGTGCTAATTTATATGCCGACCTGGCGGGAGTCTGAACGCTTTCTTCCGGATATGGAGGTCGACTTCCATTTGGTCGATGAAATCTTAAGATCAAGGAATGCATTGCTGATACTCAAACTTCACATCAATAGTGTAAATGTCAATACCAAAGATTTATCCAACGTGATTATTCTGCCTTATGGCGTTGATGTATATGCGATCCTTCCATACACCGATACCCTAATCACCGATTATTCGTCTGTTTTGTACGATTATCTTTTGCTGCCGGGAAGAGAAGTAATTTTGTTTCTTTTCGATCTGGACACCTATCTGGTAGGATGTGACTTCAATTATCCCTTTCTGCAGAACGTTGCGGGAAAGGTGATCACCACATTGCCTGAGTTGTATGAAGCTTTGCGTACGGAAGGCCCTTTGGGCAGCATCAACGACGTCGAAGAAATCAGAAGCCGGTTTTGGGGGACGTACGATGGAGCGGCAAGCAGAAAGCTCACCGAAACCGTAAAGAGCAAGCTTGGGATCAGTTCCGGTCAGGGTTATTAAAAAGATAAAACAATTGTCTATTCCGCCTTGTAGAGTTGAAGAGACCCTAACGCCAAAGCCACAATGAGTGATGTCGTAATCAAAGCAGAAAACATTTCAAAAGCGTATGAACTCGGCGAGATCAGTACAGGCACCATCAGCAGGGATCTGGAGAGATGGTGGGCCAGAATGCGTGGCAAGGAAGATCCTTTCTTAAAGATCGGGGAGGTTAACGATCGTACCCGGAAAACAGACAGCCAAATCGTATGGAGTCTGAAAGACATCAACTTCGAGATTAACCAGGGGGCAGCAGTCGGGATCATCGGGCGGAATGGTGCGGGAAAGAGTACTTTACTCAAGTTGCTCAGCCGGGTGACATCTCCTACAACCGGAATAATCAAGGGAAAAGGTCGGATTGCAAGCCTGCTTGAAGTGGGAACTGGTTTTCATCCTGAACTTACCGGGCGCGAGAACATTTACATCAATGGTACAATACTGGGCATGCGAAAGGCGGAGATCCGGAGGCGCTTTGATGAGATTGTGGACTTTGCAGGTGTAGAACGTTACATTGATACACCAGTGAAGAGGTATAGTTCGGGTATGTACGTGCGTCTTGCTTTTGCTGTTGCGGCACATTTGGAGGCGGAGATCCTAATTGTGGATGAAGTACTTGCCGTCGGTGATGCTGAATTCCAGAAAAAATGTATGGGTAAAATGGGAGAGGTTACCAAAGAAAAAGGCCGTACAGTCTTGTTTGTCAGCCATAACGTGGAGTCTGTTAAAACCTTGTGCAATACCGCTATTCTGCTTGAAAATGGTCGTATGAGGGAATGTGCGGACATTCAGACCGTCGTAAACATCTATCTTCAAAGCCGTCACAAAGAAGATGTAGGCCGCTTCGTCAATAAAAACCTTACAGTCGCTAAGGAATGTTATTTTACGGAAGCTTTCCTGTCCCAGGACAGTCGAGAAACGAACCGTCTTTTTAATACTTCACCGATAGATATCTTTTGTACCATTAAGTGCAACTTTCCCATTCGTATTTCTTTAGAGGCTAAAATCAGAAATCAACACCATATGCCTTTGCTGTTCGGACCCGTAGGTCTGATGCACAACAAGGAACATGAGCTTACACCAGGGCTGCATGAGATGGTGTTGCGGCTCTGGCCGCCTTACCTCGCCGCGGGTACCTATTTCGTTGATCTGGTAATTGGTGAGACGGGAAAAAGGTTAGTAGATATTCATGAAAGCTGTCTGTCTTTCGATATTGATTCGAGCTTTATTCCCGAAACCGGTTGGTGCTTTAAGCAGGATCGCGGCCATGGTGCGGTGTTAATGGAAGCAGATTCTTCGTTTAAATATGAAATGAAGGATCACCCGTCAGGTAAGGTATAAGTACTGGTTAAAACACGTATATTTATTGTAAAATCGCAATACCAATATACAGCTTTGAACGATCTCCTCCGCAAGCGGGCTGCCCGGCCCTTCCTCAAATTGCTTTTTGCAATTTTATCCGTGTTAGGCATCCATGTCTACAGCCCCGTCAAGGCCCAGCCGCACTTAAAATTTACGCATCTGAACAGTGACGATGGTTTGTCACAAAACAATGTTCTATCTATGTTAAAGGATAAACATGGCTTCATGTGGTTTGGCACAGAAGACGGGTTGAACCGGTATGATGGATATCAGTTCAACGTGTACAGCAACGATGTAAAACACCCGGGAAGCATTTGCGACAACAACATCATCTCGCTGCTTGAAG
>JARKUW010000150.1 GCA_029851965.1 Bacteroidota bacterium
CATGGATTTTAGCAATACCTATGCGCCGGAGCACCTGATCGTCGCCACTGAGCATTATGAACCATTAATTCCCTTGATAGTCAATGCTGGATCAGTTTTCCTGGGCAACCTGACGCCGGAAAGCGCAGGCGATTATGCCTCCGGAACCAACCATACTTTGCCGACAAGTGGCTATGCTCGAGCATATTCAGGCGTATCAATTGATTCTTTTATTAAGAAGATCACGTTCCAGCACATCAGTGCTAAAGGATTACAGAACATCGGCAATACCGTAGAAGTGCTTGCCAGCGCCGAGGGGCTGCAAGCGCACAAAAATGCAATCACCATTCGTTTAAAAACACCAAATGGATATTAACAATCTACAGAGAGAAAACATAAAGAACCTACGCCCCTACTCTACGGCGCGGGATGAATACAAAGGACAGGCACAGGTATTTCTGGATGCCAATGAAAACAGCTTCGGCTCGCCGCTGGACACCAACTACAACCGTTACCCCGATCCATTGCAGCTGGACCTGAAAGATGCCATCTCTAAGATCAAGGGTGTGCCCATCGAAAATACCTTTCTGGGTAATGGAAGTGACGAGGCGATAGACCTCCTTTTCCGCGCCTTTTGTGAGCCTGGAAAAGACAACGTCATCATCCTTCCACCGACCTATGGAATGTATGAAGTATCGGCAAATATCAACAACGTTGAAGCACGTAAAATCAGCCTCCTTCCGAACTACCAGCTGGACCTGGAAAGCATCGCAGAAGCCATCGACGCGAACACCAAAATCATCTTCATTTGTTCGCCGAATAACCCCACCGGAAACTCCATTACGCGCAGCGATATCGAGACTGTTCTGGCCAACTTTGAAGGGCTCGTGGTGATCGATGAAGCGTACATTAATTTCTCCAAACAACGCAGCTTTATTGCCGAGTTAACGGAATATGCGAACCTCGTTATTTTGCAAACTTTTTCCAAAGCCTGGGGCCTCGCGGCACTGCGTTTAGGTATGGCTTTTGCAGGAAGACCAGTGATCGATATCCTCAACAAAGTGAAGCCTCCATACAACATTAATCAGGCTACACAGGACCTTGCTTTGAAGGCCCTGGAAAACATTGAACAGGTAAATGAATGGATTAAAATTACCGTCGCCGAGCGTGAACAATTAAGTGCATCTTTAGCAAACCTGGAGATCGTAAAACGCGTATATCCGTCTGATGCGAATTTTATTCTTGCAGAAGTAACGGACGCCGGGGGCATCTACAATTTCCTTGTTGAACAAGGGATCATTGTAAGAGACCGCTCCAAGGTGACCTTATGTGAAGGATGTCTGCGAATCACGATTGGCACATCCACAGAAAACGAAATGCTTGTTAACGCTTTAAAATCATTTAAAACCCAATCATGAAGAAAGTATTGTTCATAGACCGCGACGGCACCTTAATCTTAGAACCCGAAGACGAGCAAATCGATTCTTTCCAAAAACTAAAGTTCTACCCCAAAGCGTTGTTCTATCTTTCCAAGATCGCTGCAGAGCTGGACTATACACTGGTGATGGTGACCAACCAGGACGGATTGGGCACTGATTCTCATCCGGAAGATAATTTCTGGCCGGTACACAACTTCATTCTGGATACTTTCGAGCAGGAAGGCGTGAAGTTTGAAGAGGTGATCATCGACAAAACCTTCGCGCATGAGAATGCGATCACGCGTAAACCGAATACGGGTCTACTGATGCACTTTTTCGCTGAAGGTTATGATCTGGCCAACTCTTTTGTGATCGGCGACCGCCTGAATGATGTGATCCTGGCAAAGAATCTGGGCGCCAAAGCGATCTGGCTGCGCAACAACGACCTGCTGGGTATGAATGAGCTGCTGGAAAAAGCAGAGAACTTAACCCCATGTATTGGGCTGCAAACCCAGAACTGGGTGGATATTTACACCTTTCTACGGGCGGGGAGCCGGGTGATTGCGCATGAGCGGAATACAAACGAAACGAAGATCAGCATTAAAATAGACCTTGACGGTACCGGAAAGGCGAACATCAGCACGGGCCTGCATTTCTTTGACCACATGCTGGATCAGATAGCGCGTCACGGCAGCATCGATCTGGACATCACCACCAAAGGCGACCTGCATATTGATGAGCACCATACCATTGAAGATACGGGAATTGCGCTTGGCGAGGCTTTTGCGAAGGCTATAGGCAATAAACTCGGGCTGGAACGTTATGGTTTCTGTTTGCCAATGGACGACTGCCTCGCACAGGCGGCAATCGACTTCGGCGGCCGGGCTTGGATTGTCTGGGATGCGGAATTTAAACGCGAAAAGGTGGGTGACATGCCGACAGAGATGTTTTATCACTTTTTTAAGTCGTTCACTGACGCCGCGAAATGCAATCTGAACATCAAAGCAGAAGGCGACAATGAGCACCATAAAATAGAGGCGATCTTTAAAGCCTTTGCCAAAGCCATTAAGATGGCCATAAAGAGAGATCCGGAAAAACTGGTATTACCAAGTACAAAAGGAGTATTGTAATGATTGGAATTGTAAATTATGGCGCCGGAAACATCTTTTCCCTGACTTCCGCACTGGAACGGCTGAATATTCCTTACGGAATGATCAATGCGCCGGCAGACTTTGAGCAGTATACGCACATCATCATCCCTGGCGTGGGACATGCGGGTGCTGCGATGAAGAAACTGGAAGAAACCGGTCTGATTGAGACCATCCGCGAGCAGAAGAAGCCCGTACTGGGCATTTGCGTGGGTATGCAGCTGCTTACTGCGCATTCTGAAGAAGGCGATGCGGACCTGATGGCCATCATTCCGGTACGCACGAAGCTGTTTGATAAAGAACAAGGCATTAAGATCCCCCATATGGGCTGGAACAATGTGAGCGCCAAAGAGAATAAATTGTTCGAAGGCATTGAAGATCAGGCACAATTTTACTTTGTGCATTCTTACTTTATTGAATATAACCCTACTTTTGATATCGCATCTGTTCATTATGGTGCGCCGTTTTCTGCAGCGATCCATAAAGACAACTTCTATGGCGTACAATTCCATCCGGAGAAGTCGGGCGCAGCCGGAGAACGCATACTGAAAAACTTTTCAAACCTTAAATAGTAAATCAAATAAGACATTATATGTACATCATTCCTGCAATTGATATTTTAGATGGCAAGGTTGTCCGCCTGAGAGAAGGAGATTACAACCAGAAAACGGTTTATGAAGTTTCCATCGCGGATATGATTGAAACCTACCACTCCAATGGCACCGAATTTATTCACATCATTGATCTGAATGGCGCAAAAGGCGATTTCAGCAACCAGGAGACCCTATTCGAAATTATCAGGAAGACCGAAATGCGTGTGCAGTACGGCGGCGGGATCCGCACCATTGAGCAGGTAACCAAGTTGCTTGATGCAGGCATTCACCGCGTGATTGTGGGAACCCAGGCGATTACAAACCCAAACTTCCTGGAGGAGCTGAGCAAAGAAGTGGGTAAGAAATACGACTATGCAAACCGCATTGTGGTGGCCATAGACGTGCTGGATGAAGTGATCAAGTATTCGGGCTGGATGGAAAGCTCACCGATCAAGTTGATGGACTATGTGGATAAGTGCCTTGCATTGGGTTTCTTCCGCTTCCTGTGTACCGATATCGATAAAGATGGTAAACTGGGAGGGGCAGCCGTAGAGCTCTATAAAAAGCTTCTGGACCACTCCCCTTTCATCAAACTGATCGCATCGGGCGGGATCAGCTCCATGGCCGACATTGAGGAACTGGCGAAATACAACATCCGCTCTTGCGTAGTGGGTAAAGCCATCTATGAAAACCGGATCACGATCGAGGAAATCAAACAGTGGAACCTTAAAGCCATGACATCGTTATAAGCCATGCTGAGTAAACGAATTATCCCCTGCCTGGATGTTAAAGATGGCAGGACAGTGAAAGGTGTGAACTTTGTGAATTTGAGTGACGCAGGGGATCCGGTGGAGCTTGCCTGGCAGTATGCACAGCAAGGTGCCGATGAGCTGGTTTTCCTGGACATCACGGCAACACATGAACGCCGCAAGACGATGATCGAGATGGTGAAATCTGTTGCGCGGCAGCTGAACATCCCTTTTACCATCGGAGGAGGGATAACCTCTATTGCGGATGCAGAGGCGCTGTTAAGTGCAGGTGCCGACAAGATCAGCATCAACTCCGCAGCGGTACGCGATCCTGCGCTGATTGAAGCGCTTGCACGTGCCTTTGGTGTGCAGTTCGTGGTGGTTGCTGTAGATACCAAGTTTGTAGCAGGCAGAAACCTGGTACACCTGAATGGTGGCCGCCTGGTTACGGAGCTGGAGACGGAGAGCTGGATCAAGCAGTCGGAAAGCATGGGTGCAGGAGAGATTCTGCTGACCTCCATGGATCATGACGGCACGAAGCAGGGATTTGACTGCGGTCTGCTGGATACGGTTTGCAAAAGCATCAATATTCCGGTGATCGCCTCTGGCGGCGCGGGGAAAACAGAACATTTTATAGATGTATTTACCCAGACGGGCGTAGATGCAGCACTTGCTGCATCGGTGTTCCATTTTGGAGAGATCGCTATACCAGATTTAAAGAAAGAATTAAACAAACACTGCATACCGGTAAGGTTATGAATATAGATTTTGAAAAGAGTAATGGTTTGGTGCCTGTAGTGATACAGGATGTGCAAACGCTAGAGGTTTTGATGCTGGGATATATGAATGAAGAAGCCTGGACGAAGACCCAGGAGGAAGGTAAGGTTACCTTCTTTTCACGCACTAAGAACCGTCTGTGGACCAAGGGAGAGACCAGTGGGAACTTTCTGCATGTGAAAGAGACACACGTAGATTGCGACAACGATACCATCCTGATCAAGGTATCGGCCGAAGGCCCAACCTGCCACACCGGCGCACGCAGCTGCTTCAGCACAAACTACAACCAGAATTTCATTTTTGAATTGGAGAACATCATTGCTGACCGTTATGCCAATCCTTCAGAAGCTTCTTACGTAAATAAGCTACGTCAGCGTGGTTTGAATAAGATTGCACAGAAAGTAGGTGAAGAAGGTGTGGAAACCGTTATTGCGGCTTTAAACGAGACGGATTTTGACTTTGTGAATGAAAGTTCTGACCTCGTTTTTCACTTGCTGGTGCTGTTGAAAGAAAAGGGCAAGTCGTTAAAAGACATCGCCATCAACCTGGAAAGCAGAAACAAATAATTGCTTTGAATTTGTTTACAACTTGTTTAACTGATACCGGAACTTATGCTTAAACACCTGGAGACACTCAGCGGGCATCAGAACCCGATCTATGCCCTGGCGGATGCCGCTGCTGCAGATCGCTTTTACAGCGCCGGAAACGATAAAGGTGTTGTCGAGTGGTCTTTAACGGATATGGCCTTTGTACGCGTTGTGGTGCCTGTACAAAGCTCTGTCTATGCCATGCACCGGCTGGGTACGCTCCTGTTCATCGGGCAGCGCAGCGGCGTGATCCTGGTATTTGACCTGGAGGAACAGAAAATCGTTGCGACGTTAAGGCACCACCAGAAAGGGGTCTTCGATCTGAAGACACTGGTTTCGAAGAACGAACTGCTGAGTACCGGAGAGGACGGTGATGTAGCGGTTTGGTCGCTCAAAGACTATTCATTGCTCTACAATTTCCCGGTTATCGCACAAACGGTGCGCGTCATCTCCATCAGCAAGGATGAAAAAGAGATTGCGCTGGGCGCAAAAGACGGCCTGGTACGGATCTACAACAGCGAGGATTACAGTTTGAAGAAAGAACTGCACGGCCATACCCTGCCCATTACATCCATACAATACTCCCCATCTGGTGAGTACATGATCTCCGGCAGCAGAGACGCCCAGCTCAAGATCTGGAGCCTGCCGGATTATACCTTGTTGAATAACATACCGGCACACCTGTTTAGCATTTACAGCATCGCTTTTCACCCGACACTACCCTATTTTGCAAGCTGCAGCCAGGACAAGAGCATTAAACTCTGGAGCAGCAGCAGTTTCAAACTGGTGAAGATCCTGAGCAATGAGAAGGGCACCAACGGACATTTTCATTCGATCAACAAGATGATCTGGAGTCCTGACGGCAAATACCTGATCTCTACAGGCGACGACAGACAGGTAATGATTTGGGGCATAGATATTTAACCTAGAGACTGCTTGAATTCTCGTTTGCCCGACTAATTTTGATGGTCAAATATTGAAATACGGGCGAAGAATGACTAAATTGGTTCTATACTTTTTCAGTTATGGCCAAAGAACATCAATATCAGACAAGCCTGGCATGGGCAGGAAATAAAGGTTCCGGAACGATAGATTACCGGTCATATGACCGCAGTTACGTGATATCGATTGACCATAAACCAGATATTCTGGGTTCATCAGACTCTGCCTTTCTCGGCGACAAAACCAAGCACAACCCGGAGGATCTGCTGGTATCTTCGTTATCATCCTGCCATATGCTCTGGTATCTGCACCTGTGTGCACAGAATGGTGTAGTTGTGCTGGACTACAAAGACAACGCTGTAGGAAAGATGACGGAGCAGGCGGATGGAAGCGGCTTTTTCAGCGAAGTGATCCTCCACCCTGTGGTCACCATATCTGATGCCGCCGACACAGAAAAGGCCAATGCCTTGCATGAACAGGCCAATAAAATGTGTTTCATTGCGAAATCCTGTAACTTCCCGGTGAGACATGAGCCCAGTTGCCTTGTTGATGGGAATTAAACTTAGGAGGTAACTTTCATGTCGGCTACTTTCTACAGTAGATATTATATTTAGTGAAAAGCATTATAGTATGTAGAAAAATAGTCTATCTTCGGCGCTTATCTTATAAGCTTCATGAAACCAACGCTCCTCTTTTTACTGCTGTTTCTTCCTGCAGTATGTTTTTCTCAATCTAATTTCAAAAAAGGGTATCTGATTACCGCAACAAACGACAGCCTGCCCGGATACATCAACTATAAGGAGCGGTCACGAAACCCGACTGAAGTTTTATTTAAAAGCACGCCGGACAGTGAGCCGAAAACCTACGTCTTAGCCGACTGCAAAAGGTATTCCATCGAAGGATATGAATCTTACGAGCGTTTTCGCGTGAACGTCAGTATGGGGGAAGTCAGCCTCTCCCGCTTGTCATACGCACTGGATTCCTCCTCCCGCGAAGAAACGGTGTTCCTGAAAGTGCTGCAATCCGGCAAGAACGTGACGCTATATTCCTACACAGATCACATCAAGACGCGATATTACCTGCTCGACCGCAGTATGCAAGCACCAGCTGAGCTGCTGATGCTCATGTATTTGTCGCCCGAAGGCGGACGCGTGCAGACGTATGGAAAGTACCTCAGCCAGTTGAAGGCCGCATCGCTGAAGTACGGAACTACGGATGAAAAAACATTGACGAACCTTAAAACGATACGGTACAACAAACATGATCTGCTGCAGGTGATTTCCGGAATTAACGGTCAGCAAGTCGAGCGCCGGACAACACCGATCCGGCTATTTCTTGGCGGCGGTCTGGATGTCAGCAAAGGTACGTACAGCGGGGAAACTCCATACAACAAGCCTGGAGCGCAGATAAAGCAATCCTATTCACCAATGTTGACAATGGGCATAGACCTGTTTGCGAACCCCGATGTGGGAAAATTGATTTACCGCGCAGAGCTATCGCTGCTGATGTCTAAATTTGAGAACACGGCTATGAATCCCGAGTCCTTTATCGAATATCAAAAACATACATTTGATGCCTATGGGATTGCACTAACACCAAGGGTGATCTATAACTTCTACAATTCGGAGCCGCTTAAAGTATATGCAGGTGCCGGCTTCGCCATCAATTACTCGACCTACAAGGATAACATCGTATTGACGCAGTACAACAGTTCGCTGAACAATACTTCGAAAGTGGAAAAAGACAAGGTAATTTTAAAAAAGCTATACTTTGCACCCTCATTAAGTGCTGGAGTTGTCCTGAAGAATAAAATAGAGCTTTTTGGCAATTACTATTTCACTTCGACTATGAGCGACTATTCCAGGTACAATGTATGTATCGCCAGAACGGACATCGGCCTGCGGTATTTGTTCGGTACGCGCTGATTGGACCGTGCCCTTGGCAACCGGAACATACGGCGTTCCAGCGGCTTTCGTTAGGTACGAAGGCTGCTGGAAGTTTCTAAAGGAAGCGCTTTATGATCCGGAGCTTATGCGAGTATTTGTTAAGCTCCCTGTTGAAGATCCCCTGGTCGTCAATGGGATCTATCTTTACTTTAGCCGAGGAATGAATGATCTCTTTACTGTTGAGCAGAATGCCCACATGCGTGATCTTACCCTCTTCGTTATCGAAGAAAGCCACATCACCGGTTTGTACGGCAGGAAGAAAGTCTACCGTTTCACCCTGGAGTGCCTGCTGGGAAGCATCACGGTTAAGTTTAATGCCGGACATCTTATACACGGCCTGAACGAAGCCGGAACAATCTATACCGAACATGGTACGGCATCCCCATTGATAGGGTGAGTTCAAGTAGAATAAAGCATCTTTTTCAATGTTGTTTATGGGTTTGCTGTAATCTACCTGTATGGGCTCGAAATTAACTTCAAACCGGTTCTGCCCTAAATAGCAGCTGCCATCCTTGTATTTCGGAAGACTACCGCTTGCGGCAAGATAATAGGTACTGCCGTCTTCCGCTTTAACCGGGTTTTGTACCGCCGGCGGAACGAGATAGTCAATCGCTGGCCGATCCAGGAACTCTTCTTCGGAAATTGGAGCCAGCTGGCGGAAATCGGCCCAGCCTTCGTAATTATCGTAGGCAGTCCGCACCAGATACCACCGTTCGGCCTTTTCCAGGATCTGAACCTTATCTCCGAAAAGCAGTTGAGAAACGACTTCTGAGCGGTCTGACTGCTCGGCTCTTAAGGTGCCAATGGCTACCCGGCAAATTGCATGTATTGAATCCATATGATGTCTGAAGTTTAAAATTACAGAACAGAACCATAAAATCGCACAGATCTGCACTTTATTGACGAAAATTGTTATTTTTAGGTAGTAAAGAACCTCTGTTTAACAACTTAAGGCTGACCAGATATGAACCTAAAAAAAATCCTGATAGCGGTGGACAACAGTACGAGTTCTGAAAAGGCAGCAAAGACAGGCTATGAGCTGGCCAGAACATTCGGTGCAGAGGTAGCACTTGTGAATGTTGTGGAACCCGTTCCAGCAAACATCAATCCGGACATGACCCTTGCTCCGGTATTTTTGGAAACTTACGAAGATACCGAAGAAAACAGCCAGTTGCTGTTGCATGAAATTGAAGAAAAGTTTGGTGAAGGTGTAAGGACCACCTATTTAAGTGTGATGGATAGTGCTGCGCATGGCATCATACAGCAATCGGACAAGTGGGGATCTAATCTTATTGTGATTGGAACGTACGGCCGTACGGGCCTGTACCATTTTCTGATGGGTAGTGTGGCGGAACATGTAGCCAGAAAATCAGCCTGTCCGGTGTTGATTGTACCGAACCGTGCCGAAGTTTAACGCCGCTTGACTTTCTGATACAGCCAGCTTCTGAAGGGTCATTTTCGCGATTTCAGCGCTGACGACAACAAAAAAGGCCGGTTTCATCTTCATGAACCAGCCTTTGTGTACTGTATATCATCTTCTTTTATCCCTCCAGGGATAAACGGGAAGATACCTTATCCTTCCTGGTGCAACCAGGCCTTTTTCTCTAACAATTCTTCTTCTGTTTCACGAACGTCTTCGTCGTCTACACAACAGTCTACCGGACAAACTGCAGCACACTGCGGCTCATCGTGAAAACCCTTACATTCTGTACACTTATCTGAAACAATATAATAAACCTCATCAGAAATCGCATCCTGAACGGCTTCTGCGTCAATCTGCTGATCACCGAAATCTATGATACCCTTCAGATTGGTACCATCTGAAAATCTCCAGGCAGAACCTGCGTCATAGATTGCATTGTTAGGGCATTCAGGCTCACATGCTCCGCAGTTTATACACTCATCTGTTATTTTAATAGCCATGTCTTCTTTTAAATCTATTGCTAAGGTTAACTTTGCAGTGCAAATATAACAATCTACTTTTAAATACCTTAAGATATGCCATTCCTTAACGCTGAAAAAATTATTATTGCGTTTAACAAACTAAGTGCCTTTATGGCTGAGCCGGACGAGCAGTTCAGCGCGCTTCTGGAGCGATCCAGCAACTACAATGCGTGGTTCACCCCTGAGGAAGTTAAAAGGTCTGTAGCATCCTTA
>JARKUW010000162.1 GCA_029851965.1 Bacteroidota bacterium
TCGAAACCGCCGAAGAGCTGGAGAAAGCAATTACCGACAAGACGGCAATGATGTGGTTCTTAAATTCCAGCGGACCGATGGGGCAGATCAAACATGAACAATGGCTTTCCATCGCGAAAAAACACAACGTTCCAACGATGATCGATATGGCTGCTGACGTGCCTCCGGTAGAAAACCTGTGGAAATACAACGACATGGGCTTTGACCTGGTTTGTGTATCCGGAGGTAAATCCATCTGTGGACCTCAGAGTGCAGGTATTTTAATGGGGCGGAAAGATCTTATTGCTGCGGCACGCCTGAATGCACCACCAAATGGTGGTAACATCGGCCGCGGAATGAAGGTCAACAAAGAAGAAATTCTGGGCATGTATGTGGCGCTTGACAATTACATCAAACGCGATCACGCAAAAGAATGGAAGCAATGGGAAGATCAGGTTGCCATAATCGAAAGCGCAGTGAAGAAAGTTCCAGGCGTAATGGCTACTGTATCGGTACCGCCGGTAGCGAATCATACACCATTACTTAGCGTTTCCTGGGACGTAAACAAGCTTAAGCTGACCAGTAAAGAACTAGGAGGCCGATTGCGCGCAGGAAGTCCTTCTATAGAGGTGATGAGCAATGGCGACAATGGCGTAAACATTACGGTGTTTATGTTGAAGCCGGGCGAAGAGAAGATCGTTGCAAGGCGACTTCAGGAAGAGCTCAGCAAGACCGCTTAATACATTTGATTTCACAATTAAAGCTTACCTGAACGTGTTCAGGTAAGCTTTATTAATTCTTACGACTTATGCGCAAAACCTATTATTGCTTTCTACTTATCTTTTCTATGCTCTGCCTGGGTGGAAGTACCTATGCCCAATCTTCTAAAAAGTACAGCATCCTGATTAAAGGGGGACATGTTATTGATCCAAAAAACAACATAGACGGTTTAAACGATGTCGCCATTCAGGATGGTAAGATTGCGCTTGTTGCGAAAAATATTGACGATAAGCTGGCTGCACAGGTGGTGGATGCAAAAGGTCTTTATGTGACACCGGGTTTGATTGACGTTCATGCACATGTATTTTTCGGTACAGAACCTGATCGTTATTTAAGCAACGGCACGGTAGCTGTTTACCCGGACCCGATCACATTACGCTCCGGCGTAACCACGGTTGTTGATGCTGGTGGTGCCGGATGGAAATCTTTCCCCACCTTCAAAAAGAACATTATAGACAACTCAGTGACGCGTGTACTATCCTTTATGAATATTGTTGGCGAGGGTATGCGTGGAGGGAAATACGAACAGACCCTTGAAGATATGGACGCGAAGAAGTCGGCGGAAGTTGCCCTTCAAAACAAAGAATATGTTGTCGGCTTTAAACTCGCGCATTATCAGGATGCAGACTGGACACCGGTAAAACGTATTGTAGAGGCTGGTACGCTGGCGAAGATGCCGGTCATGATCGACTTTGGAGGAGACACCAGTCATCCGCCGCTTTCCATCGAGGAATTGTTTGGTAAATACCTGCGTCCGGGCGACATCTACACCCATGTATTTACGGAACTACCGGTTAGAGACCCGATTGTTGATTTGAAAACGAGGAAGCTGAAACCCTTTGTGCCGGAAGCTCAAAAACGAGGAATCGTGTTTGACGTGGGTTTCGGTGGAGGAAGCTTCAACTTCGGGCAGGCACTTCCGGCCATCAAGGCTGGATTTTACCCGGATCTGTTGGGTACTGACCTCCATTCACAAAGTGTTTTGGGTGCCATGAAAGACCAGGTCAACGTGATGTCCATCTTTCTGGCGATGGATATGCCGTTATCAAAAGTTGTGAAGGCTGTGACTTCCGAGCCTGCAAAGGTGATACAGCGGGAGGAGCTTGGTAACCTTACTGTAGGATCCGTGGCCGATGTGGCATTACTGAACCTCCGCTCTGGAAAGTTCGGTTTTAAAGACATTGCGGGAAACAAGGTCGAAAGCACCAGGCGGCTGGAGTGTGAAATGACGATCAGAGCAGGAAAAGTTGTTTATGATCTGAACGCAAGAGTGACTAACTTAAACAAAAACCAATAATTATGAGAAAAGTATTTTTAATGCTTGGTGTAATGCTGTCTTCATATTTCGTGCAAGCCCAGGGGCCTGTACAGGGAGCGGCTGCGCCACTTTATAGAATTGTGATCAAAGGCGGACATGTCATTGACCCGAAGAATAACATCAATCAGGTAATGGATGTGGCCATCCAGAATGGTAAGATCGCCAAGATCGCCAAGAATATCGATACGACGCAGGCTGCGCAAGTTGTAAATGCAAAAGGCTTTTACGTTACGCCCGGGCTGATCGACTTGCATGCGCATGTTTTTGCCGGCAACGAGCCTGATCATACCTATGGAGATGGCCCGAGTGCAGTGGCGCCGGATGGGTTTTCATTCAGAGCTGGGGTGACCACCGTAGTAGATGCTGGTGGCGCAGGCTGGAAGTCTTTTCCAACCTTCAAGAAAAATATTATAGATCGCTCGAAAACACGTGTACTGTCGTTCTTAAACATCGTTGGCGAAGGCATGCGTGGAGAAGACACCTGGGAACAGGATGTGAATGATATGGACCCGGTTAAGGCAGCAGAAGTTGCTAAGGCCAATCCGGAGGACATTGTTGGCTTCAAAGTGGCTCACTTCAGGGCAGAATCCTGGACGCCTGTAGACAATGCAGTTAAGGCTGGCAACGATGCGAAACTTCCTGTGATTGTGGATTTTGGTGGTGACAACAGCCATCCGCCGCTTCCGATCCAGGAATTGTTCTTCAAGCACCTGCGTCCGGGCGACATTTATACACACGTATTTACGGAGTTGCAAAGAAGAGATCCGGTAGTGGATGTAAAAACAAGAAAGTTAAGACCTTTCGTGCTGGACGCACAGAAACGCGGGATCATCTTTGATGTAGGCTTTGGTGGTGGAAGTTTCGATTTCCGTCAGGCGATACCAGCGATGAAAGCTGGGTTGTACCCAAATACCTTGGGAACTGATCTTCACGTTGGAAGTATGAACGGCGCAATGAAGGATCAGCTAAATGTGCTGTCGATCTTCCTGGCACTGGGTATGGATATGCCATCCGTAATTAAAGGAAGTACCTGGGCACCGGCGCAAGCCATACACCGCGAGGAGCTGGGACATTTGTCTGAAGGCGCGATAGCGGATGTTGCGGTGATTTCTATGCGTACGGGTAAGTTTGGTTTCCGTGACATCGCTGGAAACAGACAAAGCGGAACAAAAAAGCTGGAATGCGAAATGACCATCAAAGATGGCAGGGTTGTATATGACCTGAATGCCATTGCAGGCGACTTGAAAGCGGAGTAATCTGTGTTGAAATTATAAAATAATGCCCGGACGGTTTATCAAACTATCCGGGCATCTTTTTTTATGATGTTTTTTTCTGTTTTATAATTTCTAATTAGCCGAGTGGGTTTTTTGGCGAGTTGGCCAGCTCAAATACAGCTTCGATCTCTACAGGGATATTGTCGGGCAGGGAGCCCATGCCGACGGCACTTCTAACGCCTATCCCATTCTCTGTTCCCCAAACTTTTGCGAAAAGTTCGCTGCATCCGTTGATGATGTAAGGATGTTTCTCGAATTCCGGAACACAGTTTACCATACCAAGAACCTTTATTACTCTTTTCACCTTGTTCAGGCTTCCGAGGTGCGTCTTGATCGTAGAAAGGATGGTCAGTCCGACTTGCTGTGCCGCAAGTTTGCCGGCTTCGATATCCAGGTCTTTACCTATCCTGCCGATGATTAGTTTTTTGTCGTTCTGAACCGGTCCGTGTCCGGAAACATACAGGTATTTTCCATCGATCAGATATGGTGTGTATACGCCAATTGGGGTAGGCGCGGGCGGCAACTGTAATCCGGTTTTGGCGAAGTTCTGCTCAGGGGTTGTATTTTCCATTGTTGTAATTTGGGTTAGATGTAAAAATACCAATTCCGGCCGTAACCGCAAATGTGCGGCTGCGGAGTTTACCAGGAAACCGGTGGCATTTTAAGTTCTTTTCCGGTCATACAGTTGGCGCCGCAGTGTCCGCGAGGTTGGTTGCTGCCCTAGGAAACAAGAGTAAAGAGTTACTAAGAAATCTGTGTAACGATTTAGTTGAAACATGCGATAAATCAGTGTTTTAGGTGCGGTGCTGTGTTTTTTAAGTCGGTTTTTCCAGTTATATTGCTTCTACAAAATAACCTGAACAAACGTTTAACAGTTAAGTACATGAAGCATGATTTTAATGCCGTTCTGGAGTCCTATCAAGTCAGGATCTATGCTTATGTACTTGCAATATCCAAATCAGCTCACGTTGCCGAAGATATTGCCCAGGATATCATGATCAAGCTTTGGTTAAAGAAAGACGAACTTGGTGAGATCAGGAATCTCGACGGATATGTCTTCGTTATGGCAAAGAACATGACGTTGAATCATCTGCTAAAGGTTTCTTACAACCAGAAAATGACTGCTGAATTGGTCAGAGCGGTGAAGGTCAACAATAATCAAACGGATAGCAGAGTATTGCTTGATGATTACAACCGGCTAATCAATGAAGCGGCAAACCAGTTGTCTCCACAGCGAAAGCTTGTCTTCAACTTGTCCCGGGAACAGGATTTGAGTTATGACGAGATCGCAGTGCGGCTGAATGTCTCCAAGTTTACGGTCAAGAATCACTACCTGACTGCTGTTGGCGTGATACGGGCATTCTTAATCAAGAACGGTATAAACCCGGTGATCATTTTCTTTATCTTGTGGATTAATGCGCTTTGAAAGCCCGCAGCCCATTTGGGGGGCACCACGGCGGAAAGCTTACCTCAATAATAAGCCATAATGATGGGAAATAAGGATCAGTTGCCGGACCTCTTTAAGAAGCTTGTTGACAATAATGCGACCGAGAAAGAAGTCCGGATGTTTCTGGAAATGATCCGGAAGGAGTATGCGTCAGATGATCTTGATGCAGAGATGGAACAGCTGTGGGCCAAAGTAGGTGAAGAATCTATAATAAGGGAGGAAGCAGCTCATTCAATTATTTTCAAGAGATTGAAGGCGAATGTCCCCCTCGTTACTGTGGTATGTGCAGGCATATTGGTAATTGCTTTATGGTTTTTATTGCCGCAATATCAATCCGCACCCGATCTGAACTATGCGGTGGCAAAGGCTGCTCAGACAAAAACTACAGTCGTGCAGCTTGCCGATGGAAGCAGGGTGACCTTGAATTCGGGCTCGGTATTGCGCTATCCGGAGACCTTCGGGGATTCCAAAAGAGAAGTCTATCTGGAGGGCGAAGCCTATTTTGAGGTGAAGCATGATCCGGAAAAGTCCTTTCTTGTACACACGGGAAAGGTTACGACAACTGTACTGGGTACATCATTTAACGTGTCTGCGTATAACCGTATGCCTACGGTTGCGGTGACGGTGGTTACGGGAAAGGTGGGGGTGAAAAATGAAGTTAAAAAGAAGAGCGTGTCGCTACTCCCCAGCCAAAGGGCTGTCTTTAATGCGGCAACCCGTATGCTTGATGTTGACTCCGTTGACAACGTCTCCGATGCAATTGCATGGAGAACTGGGAAACTGGTGTTTTCTGCAGCCCGTCTGGACGAGGTCTGTTTAAAATTGGGACATCATTTTGGTGTTGAAGTGTCTATCAACAACAGGCAAAAGCGTGAGATGAAAATAAACGGCTCCTTTAGCGATCAATCTCTGGAGACCATTGTTGAAGCAATTTGTGAGCTTTCCCAAACCAAATACCGGCAGAGCAGTGCCGGCTACGTCATCTACTAGGTACCCGCAGCTCATATTGATCTACCGCTCTTTGTATTTCGTCTACAAAGTCGCTGTCTGTGTCACTGATTCCGTGATTGATCCGCTCTTCAACTTTTTTTCTTTTTCTTTTCCATTATACTAGTGCGTTCAGCCCTTTGGTTTGTCTTTATCTAAATTTTGCTAAAAAAGAGTTGCTTTATCCGGCATAGTGCTATACATGTGCCTGCGCTTACACAAATTGTCCTGTTTATTATTTTAAAACTCATGCCTATGCTTAGATTTTGAAGTGTAAAGTTGCCATTCGCCGGATCAGATCCCGCCCGGCAACGAATTCCAACCTTGTAGATCCTTAATTAGAACTGAAATTTTCAAATTCCTATTCATCCATGACAAAAACAAATTACACGAAGTGGTACTTTTTACGCGTAAAACGGTTGCTGGCACTGCTCCCGGTTATGCTCTTTACCCTAAGCACACATGCAGAGGCGCCGCAGCCTTTGGATTTAGATACCCGCATTACGCTTAAGGCGGATAATATGCCGGTCACAGATGTGCTGCGAAGGATCAATGATATGGTCAAGATTGATTTCGTATATGGCTCAGAAACGCTGACACCGAGCCGGAAAGTGAGTGTGAATTTCAAAGATGAGAAGCTTTCAATGGTGTTGAAACAGATTTTAGAACCCTTGAATATGACGTTCAGGTTGTCGAATAATCTTCTGATCATCAAAGAAAAAAATCCTGAATCCAGCAAAGCCACAGCAGCGCCCGCCGCCAGACCGGAACAGCAAACCCGGGTAAGCGGTACGGTAACGGACGCTCAAGGCACCACATTACCGGGCGTAAGCGTAAAATTAAAAGGAGGAACGCTGGTAACCAGCACGGACAACAATGGTAAATATGTGATTAATGTACCAGGAGCAGGGGAAACACTGGTTTTTACCTTCATTGGTTACCTGACGCAAGAAGTTGCGCTTGGATCCAGAACTTCGGTCAATGTGCAGCTTAAAGAGGAGTCACAGGCTTTAACGGAGGTTGTAGTAACTGCCCTGGGTATATCCCGAGAAAAGAAAGCGTTGGCTTATGCCGTGACTGAACTGCCTGGAACCGAATTTACGAAAGCCCGTGAAAACAACCTGGGGAATGCCCTGGTGGGGAAGGTCGCAGGGGTAAATGCCACCAGTACGGCAACTGGTGCAGGAGGATCAAGCCGTGTTATCATTCGTGGTAACGGGTCCCTGAGTGGAGAAAATCAACCGCTCTATGTGGTGAACGGCGTGCCGATGACCAATTCCACGCCAAGTAGCGCCGGGACATACGGGGGGATTGATCGTGGAGACGGCTTGAACAGCATCAATCCCGACGATATTGAGTCGATCTCCGTATTAAAAGGAGGTACGGCTGCGGCATTATATGGGTCACGCGCCGCGAATGGAGTGATCATTATCACCACAAAAACAGGTAAGGGACAGCGTGGTTTAGGTGTAGATTTCAATTCGACCTTTACAGCTGAGACGCCATTGTCGGTTCCCGACTGGCAGTATGAGTATGGCTCCGGAAACAGGGGAATTAAGCCGACATCACAATCAGAAGCCGTTGCAAATGGCAGGATATCCTGGGGCGCGAAGCTGGACGGTTCCATGGTGGTGAATACAGATGGTGTGGAAAGACCATACGTCGCACAAAAAAATAACATAAAGAATTTCTACAATACAGGGAATACATTTTCAAACACGCTGGCCCTCACAGGTGGCAATGAGAATGCCAACTTCCGGTTCTCCACATCCAATATGGACAACCGTGGGATCATTCCGAATTCATCCATGAACAGGAAGACCTTCAACCTAAGCGCCAGTGCCAACCTGTCCAAGAAAATAATATTTGAAGGAACCGCACAATTTAACCTGGAAAAGAACAAGAACCGGAGTTACATTGCAGATTTCACTAAGAATCCAAATGCATCGGTGGGGCTTATCGCAACGAGTCTTGACGTTCGCACCCTTGCACCGGGCTATGATGAGCGTGGTTACGAAGTTCCATGGAACGACTATGTCTTTGTTGTAAATCCTTATTTCGCGGTGAACAAGGTGCGGAACGAGGATGAGCGGAAGCGATTTATCGGTTCATTTAGTACCCGGTACAATGTTACGGAGGATCTTTACATCCGTGGCAGGCTTGGGATCGACTACTTAAACAGCAACGCTTTTGATATCGATCCAACCGGGATTTTAACGAATACACAGGGGAGCATGACGACAGACCGAAGCTCCATTTACGAAACCAATGCAGAGGTGCTGATTGGATTCGACAAGACCTTTGGCAAGTTCAGCACGAACATCATTGCCGGCGGAAACCAGATGCATTCAGAAACCCGCTCCGGAAATCTTTCCAGTGGCTTGTTCAATGTGCCCTTCCGCTACTTCATTGCCAACGGGAACAGCCAGAACTTCTCTGAACTCTATATGGCCTCCGGTATAAATTCCTTGTTTAGTTCTGCAGATATCGGCTACAACAACTACCTGTATCTGAACCTTACCGGGCGGCAGGACTGGTTTTCGACGCTATCTTCGAAGAACAACAGCCTTTTTTATCCTTCAGCAGGTCTGAGTTTTATTGTTTCCAATGCATGGGCAGCAAAGCCGTCCTGGCTTTCTTTCGCTAAAGTCAGAACCTCCTGGGCGCAGGTAGGCGGAGGTGCGCCAAACCCGTATTCACTGGTTTTGAGCTACAGCGCCCCTTCGGTGAAACACCTTGAACAGCCGCTGATGTACATTACGGGCAGCAATATACCGAATGAACTTAAACCCTATACCTCTACGACAACGGAGGCGGGTCTTGAAACGCGGATGTTTGACAACCGCCTGGGGGTAGATCTTACCTTGTACAATCGCTCTACCACCAATGATATTGTGAATGCTGCGGTGGCCGTTTCCTCCAGCTTCAACAGTGTTTCGCTGAATGTGGGTAAGATGAGAAACAAAGGGGTAGAATTGCTCCTTACCGGAACACCTCTACGGAGTTCCACCGGACTGAACTGGGATGTGAGTTACAATGTGGCATACAACGACAATAAGGTTATCCGGCTGGCAGAAGGATTGACAAAGCTTGCTTTGCCTGGTGCGAGTCCAAGAACGGAGAATGCGTATGTGTATCACTATGAAGGGCAGCCCTTTGGCATGATCGCCGGAAACAAGGCCAGAACTGATGCCAGTGGAAACATCATTTATAATAACGCCAATGGAATTCCTTTGCAGAGTGAGATTGTTGCCCTCGGAAAAGGCGTTCCGCCGCTTACCATGGGCGTATCCAACAATTTTGGCTATAAAAACTTCTCCCTGGGATTTTTGATTGACGGTAAATTTGGCGGCAGCATGTATACCTCTACAAATGCCTATGGTACCTACTATGGTCTTGACAAGCGAACGGTAGAAAATGGTGTGCGTGAAAATGGTATTCCGGTAAGTGGAGTAGACCAGGACGGAAAGCCTTTCAGTACCGTGGTGTCTGCTCAGACGTATTATCAGGGAATTGCGTATACACTGAGTGACCAGTTCGTGTATGACGCAAACTTTATCAAGCTGCGTCAGCTGACATTTGGATACTCGCTACCGAAGAATCTGTTGTCTAAGACGCCGGTTCAATCGGCAACGATATCGCTTGTTGCCCGAAACCTGCTGCTGATCTATAGTGCGGTGCCAAATGTGGATCCCGAATCCACTTACAACAATAGCAACGCACAGGGTCTGGAAAACTTTGGCGTACCTACGACACGTAGTTACGGGGTTAATTTATCTGTTAGATTTTAAACAACCAGTCACATTTTGAATTATGGATATCAAATTAAAAAAACATAAGTTCCGCGCTTCCACGCTGGTGTTTGTGCTCGCCTTCAGTGCCTTGCTGCCCGCGTGTGACAAGGGATTCGAGGAACTCAACACCAATCCAAATGCCTATTTAGAGCCGGAGATTCCTGCATTATTTTCTTACAATCTGATTAAGACTGCGGGTAGCGATGATGGGAACACGTTGTACCCGAACGATAAGCTGGCCGGTGCATTCATGCAGTATTTCGCCTCCCTTAACCCATACCAATGGACAGGGGATAAGTACCTGGCGAAGACATCTTATTCGGATGGTTTGTTCAATACCGTCTATGGGGTGGAGCTGAAAGAGAACTCGCTGATCATTGATAAAACAAAAGACGATCCTGAAATGCTGAACCTGCATGAGATTGCCCAGATCTGGAGGGTCTATATTCTTCACCGGGCAACAGACATGTACGGCGATGTTCCTTATTCTGAAGCCGGCTTGGGTTACATTTCCGGTGTTTACAAGCCAAAATACGACCGGCAATCGGAAATTTATCCGGCCATGCTGCAGCAGCTTGAGTCCTCGGCATCAAGGTTGGACCCAGGTAAGCCTTCGTATGGAGCAGCAGATTACCTGTATGGCGGATCTGTCCCGAAGTGGAAAACCTTTGCTTACTCCCTGATGCTTCGGTTGGGTATGCGTCTAACGAAAGTAGACCCGGCACTGGCAGAAACATGGGTTAAAAAGGCGATCGCCGGTGGTGTAATGCAAAGCAATGATGACGTTGCCAGGCTAAATCATACCGATGGAACAGATCTGAATTTTTATTGGGACGGACGCGAGCTGAGAGGTGGAGAAGGGGTGCCACCATCGGCAAAAGGAACAGGTTACGGCAAGATGGGGCAGACCTTCGTCAGCCAGTTGAAGAACACCAACGATCCGAGGCTGCCACTTTACATTACCCTTTGGCCGGGAAATGCAGATCCAACACAACTGCCGTCGAGTACGGTGCCTGCAAATCAGAAAGGCCTGCCTCATGGGTATGATTATACGTCGATAAAGACATTGATACCCAACTGGACCGACGCCATGCTTGCGGAATATTCGGAGATAAACCTGAACACCATTGGCAGTAACTCGACGCCAAGTGTATTTCTGAACTACAATGAAGTTGAGCTTTACCTTGCCGAGGCCGCGCTCAGGGGCTGGGCTCCGGGGACGGCAAAGGCACACTATGAAAATGCCGTTCGGGCATCTATGCAGATTCAAACGATATATCCGGGTGGAAGCAGTGTCTCCAATGCGCAGATTTCGGCTTATCTCAGCCAGAATCCTTATACCGAAGGCTCTTTCGAGCAGCAAATGGAACAAATACACACGCAGTTCTGGGTATCGCAGTTTATGAACAACATGGAGGTATTTGCGAACTGGAGAAGGACGGGCTATCCGCGTTTGACACCGACCAATTACCCCGGAAACGAAACGGGCGGAAAGATTCCAAGGAGGCTCCCATATCCGCAATCCGAGATCAGCTTAAATAGTGATCACTACAGAGAAGCAGTAGCTGCACAGGGGCCCGATCTATGGACAACCAGGGTCTGGTGGGACAAGGAATAGTTTTTGTTATTTCAACATTTAATTCAAAAGCAGGCATTCTTCGTGCCTGCTTTTGATTTTTTTACTGGTTTGGTTCGGATTCCAGTATCGCAAGTTGCTGGAGGATCTGATCTTCCCTGACCGGGTAAGCTATTCCATTTCTGATGGCTTGGTATACAGCTTCAAACAGATTCAGGTATGAAGATTTTACAGTTGGGATTCGTTCCTGGTTTTTGCTGCCGTCTTCCGCCACCAACGTGAGCAGACCATCGTTCTGTGGTTCTTCTATTCCAAATGAAGGGTCATCAGGCGATATGCTTTGCAGCAATTGTTTTTCCTGAATATCAGAGCGTTGTTTGATATACGAACCCTTTGTTCCGTGCAGGATGAACGCGGGTTGTACATCCGCAACAAGCATGCTCATGGTGACGAAGACCTGCAGGCTGTTGAGATACTTCAGATGGATGAAGGCGTAGTCGTCAACTTGCGTATCCGGGCGGTATTGTCCGACTGTCTTAGACCATCTCAGCGGAGGGCCGAATAAGGCGATGACCATATCCAGCATATGCGGGCCAAGGTCATACAGTAAACCACTGCCGGGCACAGGCGTTTCCTTGGCTACCTTGGGTCCGATGCCGTAGCGGTAGCGGTCGTAACGGATGTGGACCTCAACCAGTCTGCCGAGTTTCCCGCTGTCGAGGATGTCCTTAACCGAAAGGAAGTCGCTGTCGTAGCGGCGGTTTTGATAGACAAGGATCTGAAGATTTCTTTTCCGGGCTTCGGCAAAAAGTATTTCTGCCTCTTTGGTTGTGACTGTAAAAGGCTTCTCCACCAGAACATGTTTTCCGGCCAGCAAGGCCCGGTGTGCGAAGTCGAAATGCGTGTAGTTGGGCGTATTGACAACGACGAGCTCAATTTCGGGGTCAGCAAAGATTTCTTCAACAGAATCGTAGCTTAACACTAAGGGATATTGCGCTTTGGCCTTTTTTTCTGATCGCTCTGCGACTGCATACAGCAGAAATCCGGGGTGTGCGGCTAAAAATG